>CAZNOE010000618.1:0-4116 GCA_964574525.1 uncultured Bifidobacteriaceae bacterium | reverse complement strand
GTCGCCGCCCAAGCCGCGCTGGCGGGGCCCGTGGATCCGACGACGGGATTGCCGGCGGCGACGGCGGCGACGGCTGAACCCGCTGACATCAACACGGTTTCCATCAATATTGATCCTCCACTAAGTGATATCCGCCTAGCCGACGTAATCGAAGCGATTGTCAAAGTTGCCGACAAGCCAATCAAATACTCGATTGAAGATTACGGTGTCGTGTTCTCGCTGAGAGGCCCCGAGCTAGAGCCACTTCATACGCGCACTTTCAAATTGCATCCGAATTCTCTGTACAAAGCTTTGGAGAGAGTCAGCGGATTTTCCTTTGCTGAATATCAGAATTACCGCGGCGGCGGCGGTCAAGGGGCTGGCACTGGGACGATCCCCCGCGTGACTGTGTCGGGATCAAGCGCGGGCGGTGATGGTCGCAGTGGCGAGGTGACTGCGAACCAAGGTGGGGGTCTGAGTTTCATCACGAGGACCAATTCCATGCAGCTAGTCAGCGTCGCCGTGGCGACTTTCTTCAGCAGCCTGGGAGTGGATTTGGCCAGTCCGAACGCAATCGCCCAAGGCAAATCCATCTTTTGGGGCTATCGGAAGGGTTTGCTTTTGGTCAGAGCGACGAAACAGGACCTCGACGTGATAGAGCGCGCACTTGCGGACCTTGCTGCAAAACCAACAAGCGAGACCAACACAATTGCTCCGCCCACCACTGTCGAGTCGGGCAAGTCGGCGAGTGGCGACAACAAAGCGCAGGGCGTCGGCGCCGCCTCTCCAACGAGTGGACCAATCGGCAACGCACTGCCCAAGTCGCTTTATGAGAACACGCCGGGACCGCGATACGGCGTCTCCCTGTATTACCAAGTTGAAGTTCGCGAAGACGGCAGTTATTGGGCGAGCGGGAGGCGAATGGACCTGTCGGAGTTGCGCGCCTGGCTCCTAAAGACAAGGCAGCCCGAGGCGGACGCATCCATCGGCTTTCAGATACACAGCAACGCTCCTCCAGGAGCGGTGCGCGCGTTGACTGAATTGCGCTCCGAGTTGGGAACGCCGGCAGGCTCGGTGATCCCCGCCCCGCCGCACATCAACATCAAGGTGAAGTTCGTCGAGATGCCGGAACAAGCCGCGGAAACGTTTTGGCTGGAATTGCTGCTCACCAACCGCACCGGCACTACAAACCTGAGCGTTACGATGGCGCCGGGTCAAACGGCGCGGGTGTTGAAAAATTTGAGCGCGCAGGATGGCGGGAACATTCTCAGTTCGCCGGAGGTGACGACACTGAGTAGTCGGCGGGCACAAGTTCAGGTGGTGGACTTGCGAACAATTGTGACCGGCGATGTCAATCCGGAGGCGCTGGCTCCACCCGGTGTCACCAGCACAAATGTTTTTCGGCTCCAACAGATGCCATTCGGGACAACATTTGATGTCGTGCCTGTCCAGTCGGTAGATGGCGATGCTATTCATCTGACCATAACGGCTAACGTCACCGAGTTTCTCGGATACGACGAGCCGAACTGGACGAATAGCGTGATTGCTTACGTGGAGGGCAAGAGAACAACGGTTAACCCGGCGCTTCCACACATCCGCACGCGAAAGATCACAACGAATGCACTGGTCAATGACGGTCAAACCTTAGTGATCCGCGGATCAACAACGGAGGACATTGTTCGCGTGAAAGACAAAGTGCCTGTTTTGGGCGATCTCCCCTTGGTAGGTCGTGTCTTCCGGAGCGAATCCACTACAAAACAAAGAAAGGTTCTGATCATTTTCGTTACGCCATCGCTTGTTGATTCTGCGGGCAATCGAATTCACAGCGATAACGAGCCAGCGCGGGAACAGAAGTAGTCGCGTCGGGTTCGCTGTCCCGAATTCCTTGCTTCGACCTTTCGCGTGGCGCTAGTTTTCGGCATAGCGATGGAACCAAAGCCAGTATTGCCCGAGTCCGCCACGCATTCCAACAAGCGCAGGCGATTTTCCAAGCTGCAAATCGCCGGGTTTGTTTCAGCAATTCTGCTGCTGGTTGTCATTCTCGTTCTCGTCTTCACAAGTTTGTCTGCCAGCAAAGTTGTGTGGCTGACGCCTGCCGAGTTGGCTCGCAGCACGCAACCGGGGCCGTTCACCACGTTCAAGCAAAAGGTGAGGAATCTGGCGGGGCCGCTTTGGCACCGGCTCCGGCGCACTCCACGGCAAATCACAATCAGTTCGAGCCTGCTGACAATTTCATCAACGACAGTGAAGCAAATCAGTCTGGGCAGTCCCGCCACAACCAACGCCAATGGGATGCGCGCATGGATTCTTACGCCCACAGAGTCAACAGAGTTGCAACAGCAACTCAAAACGAATTCCGGCGCGATCCTTTTGGGCAACCCCAGCATCATGACGCTCAATGGTGGGCAGGCGCGCCTGGTCGTGGGAAACACAGCGGCAATGGTTGGCACTCCTCGGACCGCCACAACGGTTGATCTCATCCCGAAAGTGGTTTCCGGTGCCGTCAAGGTGACGATTGCGGCGACTTCAATTGAAAACGCCATGCCGTCGGGAAACGCACAGGCAGTCAAAACAAATTTCGCCGTGGCGTGTCAGGCAGTAATTCCGAACGGCGGCAGTCTGGTCCTTGACAGCGGGTCACCGAAAGATGGCAGCACGAACAGCTACTGGCTGATTGTCTCGCCGAGAGTATGGATTCCGACGGCAAACCGATGAAGTGACCACCGAGCCGCGCGGTCACCTCGCTTGTTGCTTTTGCGCAAACCTCACCGTGGAACTGGCGAACATCGAATTTGGGCGGGCGGGAAAAAATCATTGACAGCGCCGCTGCACTGTCATAGTGTCCTATGACAGATGAGCGCGCTATGATGCTTCAGGTCAATTTCAAGTCCGGCAAGCCGGTTTATCTACAGGTGGTGGACCAGATCAAATCCGCCGCGGCCTCCGGCGCGTTGCAGGCCGGTGAGTCGCTGCCCTCCATCCGTCCGCTGGCGGAGGAATTGCGCGTGAACCGCAACACCATCGCCAAAGCCTACACCGAACTGGAAAGTCAGGGCGTCATTGAAACGCTGCCCGGGAAGGGTTGCTTCCTCAAGGAGAATAATTCCCCTTTCAAAAAGGATGCGCGCCGAAAAATGCTCATTGAAGAGATAGACGAAGCGATCGTCGCGGCACACCATTTGCAAGTCCCGCGCGGGGAATTTCTCGAGCTGGTGCGCGACCGCCTCGACACGCTCGAAGAAAAGAAGCGCGCTCATGACAACGAAAAATCCGACTGACGATTATGAATGATCCAAGCCTCGCCATCGAGATCAACAACCTTGCCTATGCGTATGGCAAAGGCGACGCGGTGCATGACCTGACCATCGAAGTGCCTCGTGGTCGCTGTTACGGACTCTTTGGCCGTAACGGCGCGGGCAAAACCACGACGATGAAATGCCTGCTCAACCTGTTGCGTCCGCGCTCCGGCAGCGTTCACGTGTTCGGGCTCGATCCGAACAAGCACGAAGTGGAAGTGAAGCGCAAGCTGGCCTACGTGCCCGATTACGTGGCGTTCTACCCCTGGATGACCGTGCGCGAGACACTGGATTACCTCGCCTCGTTCCGCGAACACTGGAATCAAGACACCGAGGGCGACTTGCTGAAACGCTTCCGCCTCGATGCCTCCCAGAAAACAGGCGCTCTCTCCATAGGTCAGAAGACCCAGGTCGCCCTGATCGCAGCCATCTGCCCCGAGCCGGAATTGTTGCTCCTCGACGAGCCAACTTCCGGACTTGATCCAATCGTCCGGCGCGAATTTATCGAAACCGTGATTGGCGCGTATCAGGAAGGCGATCCGGGCAACCGGACGATTTTTGTTTCCACGCATCTCATTTCCGAGTTTGAGGGTTTGATTGACGAGTTCACCATCATGGACGCTGGCCGCGCAGTACTCACATTGAACGCCGACCAGGCCCGCCAGCGCTATCAAAAGATTCGCGCCCGGTTCGCGCAATTCGCGCCGGCACTCGAATTCAAAGGCGCGATGCATACCCGCCGCAACGGGCGCGAACTCGAACTCATCGTCAACGGCGAAGGTCCGCAGATTCTGGCGCAGTTGAAGTCGCTCGCGCCCGAATCGCTGACGTCCGAATCGCT
>CAZNOE010000617.1:0-4123 GCA_964574525.1 uncultured Bifidobacteriaceae bacterium | reverse complement strand
GACGGGGCGTTCGACGTGACCATCGGACCAGTTATCCGATTGTGGCGTCGCTCCCGCCGCACGGAGTCATTGCCGCCGCCGGACGCGCTTGCCCGCGCTCGCCAATCTGTTGGTTACAAAAAGCTGAAGCTCGACCCGCGCCACAAAACCGTCACGCTTACCGCGCCGAACATGCAACTCGACCTCGGCGGGATCGCCAAAGGTTACGCGGCCGACAAGGCGTTGGAAGTTTTGAAAAGGCACGGGATCAAACGCGCGCTGGTCGCCGCGAGCGGCGATCTCGCTATCGGTGATCCGCCACCGGGCAAACCTGGCTGGCGCGTGAGCATAGGAGGGCCGAGCACCGACTCGGCGCGTTCCGGCGAGGCATCCCAACGCGCCGGGTCGGAGACCGGCGCTCCAATCGTTCGCACGTTATCTCTGCGCAACGCGGCGATCTCAACTTCCGGCGACACGGAGCAATTCGTCGAGATCGCCGGCCAGCGGTACTCACACATCGTTGATCCGCGCACCGGCGTCGGGCTGACCGGGCAGTTGCAGGTTTCCATCATCGCGAAGCGCGCGACGGACACTGACAGTTTTGCCACGGCTGTGAGTGTGCTCGGTGTCGAGCACGGGCTGGCGCTGGTGAATTCGCAGCCCGGCATGGCGGCGTTGGTCCTGCGAAAGCGTGGCGAGGTGACAGAGGTTTTCAGTTCCCGCAGATGGAAGAAACTTCAGCCGCCTTCTCCCTGATGCAGCAACACAGCGCGAATGCCGGCCACGGACGCTGTCCCGGTCGTACCCAGTTCATGAATTACAACCGACGCGGCGGCGTTGGCGAGTTCAACCGCCTCGCGCAACTTCGCGCCCGTCGCTAATGCGGCGGCGAGATTAGCAGTGACGGCGTCGCCGGCGCCCACGATGTCAATCGGCCCGCGAATCGGCAGCGCGGCGACATGCTCGATGTCGCCCCACGGCGAAGCGCCGATGATCCCACGTTCCGCCACCGTGACAAAAACCGCGCGGGCGTGTTCGCGCGCGAGTGTGAGGGCAATCTCCTTGATTTCATCAAGGCTAAAGTCGGTTTTTGTACCGGACAACGTCGCGAGTTCCGCGGCATTCATTTTGAAAACCACCGGCGGGAAGTCCCGCAATCCTCGCCGGCTGTCCGCGAGAATGGGAAGGTCTGGCTTTCGCTTTGCCAACTCCCTCACGGCGCCCAGCAATTTGCTCGTGACGACACCAGTTTCGGGCGTATCCACCTGATCCATCAAAATCACGGCGTCGGTTGATTCGGCCAGCGTGAGCAGATGGTTGATCAACTGGCCTTGAAGCAGGGCCGGTGTGCGCGTCCAGTTTTTGGAGTCGAGCCGGTTCAGTTCCACCGGCGGCATTCCCGGCGTCACCACGAGCGGTTTGCAATAGGTGAACGTGCGGCGCTCCGTCGTCTGGATGAATTGGCTGAGCTTCACTCCCGGTTTAGCTTCCAGTGCGCGCATCAATTCAAATCCTTCGCCGTCCTCGCCGCAAAAACCCACGGGAAAAATCTCGCCGATGCCGAGGGCGACGAGGTTATTGAGGATCGTGCCTGCGGCGCCGGGTTGAGCGCGGACGTTGACGACGTTGTGAACGGGCAGGCCGGTTTCGAGCGAAGTCTCCTGCTTGCGCGGATCAATTTCGAGATAGCGATCGAGACAGAAGTCGCCAACGAGGGCGATGCGCAGGGAGGCGTAACGAGAGGTGATTTGTTTGAAGCGAGCGAGGTTCATTAAGGTTTCACTGTCGTCCTCGTCGTCGTCCTCGTCCTCGTAATCGAAAAGCGACCAATCGAGGACGAAGGACGAGAACGAGGACGAGGACGATTTCTCATGCGCTCAGTCCGTGAAGCAGGTTATGCAGGAAGACCACGTTATCGCACTGGACGTAACGCATGTCGCCGCCCATGCGCGCGAAGCTTTTGCAGAAGCGCAGGTAGTAGGCGGGGTTGTCCTTGGGCGGTTCGCCGCGCGACCAATCCCAGTTCCCGCCGTCCTGGATGTCCACAACGTAAATCGTATGATCGCTGACAATCTTCCGCCCGGCTTGCAGACGCAGATTGTTCACGCAACTGAGGCTCTTCTCGAACACCTGCGGGGCCATGATGGCGGAGCCGACGGACAGCACGACGCCACCGTCCAGCTTTTCTACAGCCGCGCCGATCAGGCGGAAGTCAATGTCAGCGGCGCGGCCAATCACGGCACCCCGGAACATTGGGTGGGTGGCAATGATGTCGTAGCCGATGCCGGGATGGACCGAGAGCGGTACGTGGTTGCGAAAGGCGTGCGCGAGAATCGAGGTAGCCTTCCAAGGATGCTTCACTTCGATCCGGCCGCTGGGGATTTTGTGCGCCACCATCGTGCGCAAGAGTTCGGCCCGGGCAGGGGACGAAGGATGGGTTGGCTCGGTGCGCAAGAGGTTGGTGAGGAAGTCCGTCGTCGGCAGGCTCGTACCATTTTCCTCGATGAATCGCCCCAGACTTCGGCCATAACCGTGGCCGTCGAGCGCGCCAGCCAGCAACGCAAGATGAATGTAGCGCCCCGTCTCGTCCCAGGTGCCGAACGTGCCCGCGGCGACATTCTTGCGCACGCTTTCCTCCGTGCGACCGAGAAAGGCCAGTTCCCAATCGTGGATCGTTCCCGCGCCGTTGGTCGCCAGATGAGTGACCTGGCCGCGCTCGATGAGCCGGTTGACAATGGACAGCGCGCCGTTCTTCACGAGATGCGCCCCGTACATGAGCAGGATGGTGGCGTCGCGCTGACGGGCGGCGGCGATCCGTTCGGCACAATCGCGGACCAGGGCCGAGACCTCGGCGGAACAGGGCGGCGGCGGTTGGTCCGGGTCAACGAGGAGTTTCTCAATTGAGCTGAGGCTTTCCCGCGAGGCGAGCGGATAGACCTTGACTCGCTTCAGGTTTAATGGGCTTGGGAATTGTTTCATGCGTCGCTCCGAGGCTAAACGACGGGTGACATGGAGACACGAGTTTTTTGTCGCGTTCGAGCGTTATTCACGCCGTCACCCTGGGTAGGTTGATTCCTTCCGAGGGGCGGCTGAAACTTCGGTTAAATGCACTTGCGCCATTTTGCTGGCGGGCAAGGGCCCTTTGGCCTAAAAAATCAACCATGCGACCTCTCATGGAACAGAACGGCGACCAGAATCGGCGAAACTTTTTGAAAACGCTCGGAACAGTGGGCGCGGGCCTGGCCCTGTCTCCAACGGTTCTGGCGGAAGGCGAGTCAGCGCCAGCGAAGAAAAAGATCAGGCTCGGGCTCGACAACTTTGCGGTGCGCGCGATGAACTGGAAAGCGCACGCGCTGCTGGACTATGCGGCTTCGCTCAAGCTCGATTCGATTTTGATCTCCGACCTTGACGCGTTTGAGAATCACGAGCCGGCTTATTTGCGCGAAGTGAAAGCCAAGGCGGATGGCCTTGGCCTTGGCATTCACGTCGGCTCGATGAGCATTTGTCCGACTTCGAAGACGTTCAAAAACAAGTGGGGCACCGCAGAGGAACATCTGGCATTGGGAATCCGGATTGCGAAGGCCCTGGGTTCGCCCGTGATCCGCGTCGTGCTCGGCGGCGGTGAGGATCGCAAGACCGAGGGCGGCATCGAAGCGCGCATCGCCGACACGGCAAAGGTCTGCCAGGCTTGCCACAGCCAGGCAGTGGACGCGGGCGTGAAGATTGCCGTGGAAAATCACGCGGGGGACATGCAGGCGTGGGAATTGGTGACGCTGATCGAAGCGGCGGGGAAGGATTACGTCGGGGCAAACGTTGATTCAGGCAACGCCTGCTGGACGATGGAAGACCCGCTGGAAAATCTTCGGACGCTCGCTCCTTACGCGGCGACGACCAGCTTGCGTGATTCAATGGTTTGGGAATCCGAGAACGGCGCGAAGGTGCAATGGACGGCGATGGGCGAAGGTTGCGTGGATCTGAAAACCTATTTCGAGAAGTTTGCGGCGCTTTGCCCGAACGTGACTGTACATATCGAAACGATTTCGGGTTTTGCCCGTGAGATTCCGTATTTGAAAGCGGACTTCTGGAAAGTCTGGCCGAAAGCCAAGGCGAGTGACTTTGCTCAATTCGTCGCGCTGGCCAAACG
>CAZNOE010000616.1:0-4127 GCA_964574525.1 uncultured Bifidobacteriaceae bacterium | reverse complement strand
TCCTGACCGTGACGTTCACCCCAAGCGACACGCAGAACTATACGCTGGCCACGAACACGGTGTTGATTGATGTGCAAAAGGCGCCGCTGACCGTCACCGCCGACAACCAGTCCCGTCCTTACGGTGCCACCAACCCGCCGCTGACCGGCACCCTGACCGGCGTGCAGAACGGCGACAACCTCACCGCCACGTTCCACACCCTGGCCGACACCAACAGCGCGGTGGGCGACTATCCGATCACGCCGGGCTTCCAGGACCCCGGCGGCAAGCTGGCCAACTACACCGTGCTCACCAACTTGGGCACACTCACTGTCACCAAGGCCGAGAGTGTTCTCACCGTCGTTTCGTCGGCCAATCCGGCCTTACCAGGTTCATCGGTCACATTCACTATCCAGTTGACCGCACTTCCTCCCGGAAGTGGCGTGCCTACAGGCACGGTACAATTCGAAGTAGATGAAGCAAATTATGGAGACCCTGTTATGTTGGTCAACGGCCAGGGCAGCCTCAGCACCGATACGCTCCCGCACGGTGAGCACAGCGTCAGCGTCGAGTACACGGGTGACGGTAATTTCCTGGGAGCCACGGCGGACCTTGATCCGCCACAGGTCATCAATACGCCGCCGGTGGCCGCCGCCGACGTTCTACCCCGCATTGCATCCCAAGGTGCAAGGGTGCCCGTCAGCGTCCTGCTGAGTAATGATACAGATGCCGACGGGGACGAGGTGGTCTTCGACACTGTGAGCGCGACGAGTGTTGCCGGGGGGACATTGAGCGTGTCCAATGGCTGGGTGCTTTACACACCACCCACTGGCTTCGCGAATGAGGATTCGTTCACTTACACTGTACGCGATGCCTTGGGCGGGTTTTCAACGGGCGTTGTTGCCGTGACGATCCTGGAGTACAGCGGGACACCGGTCAGGCTGACGCTCACGAATCCAAGCAACGGGACTTTTCGAATCATCGGGGCTGGTGTTCCGTGGGGAAACTACACCATTGAGTTTACGGAGACTCTGACGAATCCGGACTGGCAGACTGTTGTAACGGAGACGGCCGATTTGTGGGGACGTTTCGTTTTTGACGACACTCCACCCCAAGGAAGCCAATCGCGATTTTATCGCGCCCAAGGCGCATTATTCTTGCCGTTCCTGATTGCCCTGTCCTCCTCGACCAATCCAGCGTTGCCGGGTTCAACGGTCACTTTCACGGTGAGCCTGACCGCCCTTTTCCCGCTTACCAACGCGCCTTCGGGCACGGTGCAATTCAGAATTGATGGCGCAGATTACGGCAGCCCCGTGACCTTGGCTGACGGCATCGCCCAACTCAGCACAACTACGCTGTCGTTGGGTGAACACAGCGTCAGTGCCCTGTATTCCGGCGACGAAAATTCCCCCGGTGCCATTTGCTTTCTCGGTCACCCGCAGGTGATCAACACACCCCCGTTGGCCGCTGGTGACGTTATTTATCGTGATCCGATCCGCGGGACAAAAGTGCTTGTGAGCGACCTTTTGGCCAATGATTCAGATGCAGATGGTCCGCTGGTCTTCGCTGGCATCAGCGCCACGACGACAAATGGCGGGACGCTGAACCTGGCCGAGGGCTGGATTTTTTACACAGCCCCCGCCGGATTTGTGGGTGCCGATTCATTTGCTTACACGGTGCGCGACAGCCTTGGGGCGACTGCAACTGCCACGGTTGAAATCATCCCCCGTGTGAATAATGGGCCATCCACCAATTTCACGCTTGTGGATTTGGGGAGCGTAACCAACCACATTGTCTTTTCCGGTATTCCGTGGCGGAATTACATCATCCAATACACGGAGAGCCTGGCGCAAACGAATTGGCAGTCCATCGTTACCAACACGGCCGATTCCCACGGCCTTTTCGAGTATGACGACACCCTGCCCTCGGGGAGATCCTATCGTTCCGTTCCTCAATTCGCGGTGCCCACAGCATCTCCATTCCGGTTGGAGGTATGGACGAATTTCATCGCGCACACCAATGGGCGAACGATGGATATGTGGTCCCAAAGGGAGATCCCGGAGGATCTGAACACCACGCCGCCCGTATTTGCGTGGAACACCAACTGCCTGCTTTATGGTCTTGAGGGGTTCACCGGCATTTCGCAATGCAACACGTTCGGAGGGGCGCAGGGTCAGGTGCCAGTAACTCTGCTCACTCGCAGGCACGGCTATACGAGGGGCCATGGGCGGGGCACTAACGGTTTGCGAACCGATATTATTGCCGGCAACAAAGTATGGTTTTGCACCGCGAGCAACACCGTTGTGGAGATGACCGTCGCGGCAGACCTGGTCCGGTTTCAATCTGTGGACGGCAACAGCTACGACTACTCAGTCGTGGTCTTCACAGAAGATGTTCCTGCGAGCATCAGCCCGGTCTCCGTCATGTCCCTTGCGGACCTCGAGATTTATTACTGGAACACTCCGGACCTCCCTTACATGTTCCTCGGCACAGAGCAGTCCGGGCACTGTTCGGCGAATGTTCCTCCGTTCGTCTATCCGATTTCGAATGGCGGAGACAGTGGCTCTCCGAACATGCTCCCGTCACCAGACAACAAATTGATTATGTTTTCAGGTCGCGGGACCAGCGGATTCAGCCTCCAAATGCAGGCCGACATTGACGCCCTTTCTGTCTTTGCCGGAGTGAACACCAACAACTATCAATTGCGCTGGTATGATCTCTCACCGTGGGCGCCATGAGAATAACTCGTTCAATTCTTTGCACGCTGAGTCCACGTGCAAGTCAGGTCGTCGAAGAAAATGTGTTGCCCATTGCCGTCGGTGTGGGTGGTGATGAGACCGAAACGATTGAAGTGCGCGCCCATCGCTGAGTGCTCACGCGGGAGCGGCAGGCTCGCGCGCTCGCCATCCAGAGTCACGGTGATGCTTCCGTTTCCCTCGGCCGCGGGAGTGTATTCCAACGTCCAGTCATGCGCCGCGCCGTTCGGTAGAATGTAAGGTCCGCGCCCGGCGGTTCTTCGCTCCGTGTTGTGCAGCCGAAAAGTTGGCGCGAACATAAATCCTTCGCGGCTCGGTCCGCCAATCGAGACACCGAGGAAATCCGGCGGCGTCCCGATGGCGTCAGTCCCACCGCTCTCAAGGCTGTGCTCCGCGTGAAAAAAGCCGATGAGCACGTCGCTATCGCTGACCGCGCGGCGCAGACTGACTTTGCCCGAAGCCTTCAATGGCTTTGCGAGCGTGAGGGACTCCAGGCGGTCGCCGTAAAACGCCATGAGATTCGTGTAACGACCGTCACCACGGAAAACCAGACCGCCCATTTCGCCGGGCGACTTTCCCCCGGCATGACGCGTGGCGGAGTATCCAAAGTCAAAGCGCGGTCGCACATTCTGCGTCAGATTGGTGCGGCGGTTTCGAAACTCGTCCCAGTGCGGGTCGCTCGCGAACGACTCCGTTTCGCCGTTGACCGTGATGTCGTCGAGCCACAGCTCGCCCCCGCCATCGGCCGACTTCACCACGTTGAGCAGGCCAAAGCGGTTGAACGTCGCGCCATCGGCCTTTTGTCCAGGATCCAAATGGCAAATTGCGGTCTCATTGTCCATCGTGACGGTGATGGAGCCGCTGCCATCGTGGCCGGTGGGATCGTAGCGCAGCGACCACTGATGCACCTTGTCGCTGGCGAAGCCTTTGAACTGGAGCCGGCCCGTGGTGGGATCACGGATCGTCGCGAAGCCGCCGGGGCTGTCGGCGCCGGCCCGCCATCGGCCTGTGCAATACTCGACGTAGGCGTAGAAAAAGTCGCCACGGCCCTGGAGCCGGATTGCGATGGAGTTCGGCGTGCGCCATTCGTTGACCGTGGCGGAATTGAAGAATCCGAGAAGGACGTGAAACGCGCCCTTCGCGCAAATGAACTTGCCCGACGCAGTCAGTGAATCGTTGAACGTTCGCGTGGGAATCTCTTTCGCGTAGTAAGCCGCTTCACCTGCGGGCGTGATGAAGCCGCCAATCTCGCCCGGCGCACCACCGGCATGAGCCGTGGGCGAATGCCCAAAGTCCTGGCGAATGGTCCGCGGCTCCGGAGACGTGGCGCGATTGTTGTGCCCGTGCCACGCCGGGTCTTTGTCAAAGTGCTCCGTCCGCTCCGCCGCAACG
>CAZNOE010000615.1:0-4145 GCA_964574525.1 uncultured Bifidobacteriaceae bacterium | reverse complement strand
GCGGTGTCCGGCGGGTGAACAATCAGTTGACAGTCCGCAGCCGGTAAGGATCTAAGACTTCAGTCACACGGGAGAGCAAAGATCGCCCTCCCGTTTTTTATTCGTTATGCGGCGCGGAAAATGCCCGCTCGCCGCGCGAAGCTTCGAAGGTAAAAGATTGCACCGCGCCGCCACTCTGCAGAGTAAGGGTAACCTTTTTGCCAGCAGAAGCCGCCAGCGCCTGACGAAATTCGGCCAACCCGTGGAGATCGCTCTTCACGCGTTCATCGTTGAGCGCTCCTTTTTCGGGAAGAGAATTGCTTTTGCCCAACATACGAACAGGCCACGGGACCGCGGCCTTGCGGCTGTCCAACCGAAGCACATCCAGGCTTGGAACGGCAAAGCTCAAGTTTTCCACGCCGGTCTTTCGCCAGGAAACGACTCCAACAACCTCGCCGCGATCGTTCAACACCGGACCGCCGCTGTTGCCGGGAGAAATCGGGCAGGACAATTGATACTGGCATACGCCATCCAACTCCCGCACCTGACTGATCAGTCCATCGGCGATGCTGAAATCCATTCCCTTAGGCGCGCCGATCACGAACGCCTTTGTCCCGATTCGAGGTTTGTTGGTTGAGAGCACCGTCCAGGGATGGTCATTGGCCTCGATTTCAATTAACGCCAGATCACGTTTTTCGTCTTTGGCAACCAAACCAACAATCTTCACCCGGCGGTTATCGGAAAACCACGCCTCAATCTTTTGGGCATCATGCACTACATGCCACGCCGTGACAGCCAACCCTGGGCGCACAACCAGGAAGGCGGCGCCTACGAAGCGTTCGTGTTCGGAATTCTCAACCTCCAGCGTCAAAACCGACGGCGAAGTTTTCTCGTAGATTTCCTCCGGAGACAGGGCCGCTTGACTAGGCATGGCGGCTGCAAAACCAAGACTCGCTAACAACAACGCCTTCAATCCCGCTATTCTCATTTGTCTTTGTCTCATCATTCAGGCCGATTCAATTCCTGTTCGAGCAACTCGCCTGCCACTGAAAAGTGGCCCCTCGGCAACAGCAAACTTCTTGTGCAATTCCTCCAGATTTTGGCCCAATCCGCAGTCAAACCGCCCAAAGCCGCTCGGAAAAGCCCTTTTGGCGAGTGTTTCAAATCGAGCCGAACAATGGCCCGGATGGGTCTTTTCGAAACAATTAACATCGCGCCACTCTTGAAGAATCCGAAGTCCCTGCGGCTCATTCCGAAGAATGCCGACGAAGCCATGAGGGATCGTAGCCGGATTTGGAGCGCCGGTTGACTTGCCCACGCGCTTTGTTAGCGTTGCCGCGTCGTCATGTCGAAGAAAACGTTCTCCCGACTCAACCGCATCCTGGCCGGCGCGCGCGCCGAGAGTTCGGAACCCGTTCTGGAGTCGGGCGGCACGAAGCTGGAAAAATTCGCGCACTTCTGCGTGTTGGTGTGGCGCAGCTTTGTGCGCAATCGCTGCCCGGTACGCGCCGCGGCGCTTTCATATACAACCCTCCTGGCGCTCATTCCCATGCTCGCGGTCGCCGTAAGTGTGACGAGCAGCCTGCTCAAATCCGAAGGCGAGCAGCGCATCGAACAGTTCATTCAAAAGCTCTCCGACAGCATCATGCCACCCGCAACCGCGGCAGATCTAAGCTGGTTCCCAGAATTCGACGCGGCGGACCCCATCGAAGCAATCCCGCCGGGCACGACCAATGTTGACATAGCCTCGACGTTGACGAATTCCGCTGCTTCCATCAATTCGCCCGCGCCAATCGCCACCAGTCCCGGCGTAACGAATACTCCAGCGCACGTCAGCGATGCCCGCGTCGCCGCCGCGCAAAAAGCGGCGGCCAGGCACATTCACGATTTCATTCAGAACACCCGCAGCGGCACCTTGGGCGCCACCGGCATGGTGTTCCTGATTTTTGTGGCGATCTCAATGCTCAGCCGCGTGGAAGCGACCTTCAACGACATCTGGGGCGTTACCCGGGGCCGCAACTGGCTCGTCCGCGTTGTGCAATACTGGGCGGCGATTACACTCGGACCGTTGCTGCTCATCGCCGCCCTCGGGCTGGCCGGTGGGCCGCATTTGCTGGCTACCAGAACCCTCATCAGCAAAATGCCTTTCATCGGCAGTTTCATTTTTAATCTGCTGCCGTTGCTGTTGTTGTGGCTGACGTTTGCGCTGCTGTACAAACTCGGGCCGAATACGAGCGTGCGTTTCAAGGCGGCGCTGGTTGGGGGCATCCTGGCGGGATCGCTGTGGCATCTGAACAACATGATCGGTTTTCTTTATGTCTCACGCGTGGTGACCAACAGCAAGATCTACGGCAGCCTTGGCCTCGTGCCGGTGTTCATGGCGGGCCTCTATGCGTCCTGGTTCATCCTTCTCTTTGGCGCGCAATTCACCTATGCGTTTCAGAATCGCAAGTCGTATCTGCAGGAGAAGCTCGCCGAAAACGTCAACCAGCGCGGGCGCGAATTCGTCGCGTTGCGGCTGATGACCTGCGTGGGCCAGCGATTTCAGCGCGGCTTGCCGCCGGTCACGATAGAGGAAATGTCGGGCGAACTGGGTATTCCGTCGCGGCTAATTGAGCGGGTTTTGGGAACGCTCGTGCTCGCGCGGCTCGTCGTGGAAGTCTCTGCAGAGGAGCCGGCTTATGCGCCCGCCCGGCCGCTCGAAGCGATCAACTGTCACCACATTCTGCTCGCCATGCGCGCCCTGCTGGGCCAGGAATTGGTCACGCGCGACGAGCCAGTGCGGGAAGAGGTTTACGGTGAGTTCGCCCGCATTCAAGCCGCTGAAAAGGCCGCGGCCTCCACCGTGACCATGCTGGACCTCGTCAATCGCGCACAAGCCCGACTGGAACTCGCGCCACTCATAGCTGACACGACCGTTGATTCGTCGCGCGCGGATGAAACACCGGTAACCGAATTGCCCAATGAGCCGGTGCCAACAACCGGAACGCCGCAGCAGACAACCGAGACGGAAATATTTGAACCGCCGCCGCCGAAGCCGCACACGGACAAAGACATTGAACCCATTCGACCCATCACCGAACCTTCAACCGACGACGAACGAGATTTTCCATTATGATCATCGGCGTGCCCAAGGAGATTAAGAACCAGGAATACCGCGTGGCGCTCTTGCCATCCGCGGCGTATCAACTCGCCAAGCGCGGCCATCAGACCGTGGTCGAACGCGGCGCGGGCGTGGGCGCGGGCTATCCCGATGCCGAATATGAACACGCCGGCGCCAAACTCGTGGACGCCCACGCGGCCGTGTTTGAGCAGGCCGAACTGATTGTGAAAGTGAAAGAGCCGCTGCCCGCCGAATATGAATTGCTGCGGCGCGGTCAGTTGCTCTTCACCTACCTGCACCTCGCGGCGAGCAAATCGCTGACGGAGGCGCTGATGAAATCCGGCGTGACCGGCATCGCGTACGAAACCATCGAAGTGAATCGCCGTCTGCCGCTGTTGGAACCGATGAGCGAAATCGCCGGGCGCATGAGCATCCTGGTGGGGGGTTACTTTCTCGCAAAACATTTCGGCGGCAGCGGCGTGTTGCTCGGCGGCGTGCCGGGCGTGCTACCCGGCAAAGTCGTCGTGCTCGGCGGCGGTTCTTCCGGCATCAACGCCGCGCGCATGGCGCAGGGCCTCGGCGCCGACGTGACCATTCTCGAAGTGGACTTGGAGCGGATGCGCTTCCTCGACATCACCCTGCACACGGCACACACGCTTTATTCGAGCGAAGCGCACCTGATGGATTTGTTGCCGGACGTGGACCTGCTGATTGGCGCGGTGCTCGTCCCGGGCGCGAAGGCGCCCAAGCTGATCAATCGCGAAATGCTGAGCCGGATGCGTCCCGGCAGTGTGCTCGTGGACATCGCGATTGATCAGGGCGGTTGCGCCGAAACTTCGCGCCCAACCACGCACGACAAGCCGGTTTACTTCGAAGAAGGAGTGACGCATTACTGCGTGGCCAACATGCCGGGCGCCTACGCGCGCACCGCGACGCAGGCGCTCACCAACGTCACCTATCGCTACGTCGAGACGCTGGCGGACCTCGGTCTGGCGGAAGCGTGCCACCGCCAACCGGCGTTGCTCGGCGGCATCAACGTGATGAACGGCAAACTCACGCACAA
>CAZNOE010000614.1:2734-4146 GCA_964574525.1 uncultured Bifidobacteriaceae bacterium | reverse complement strand
TACGAAAAAGACTGCGCCAAGTGCCACGGCGCGGACGGCAAGGGCGACACCAAGATGGGCAAGAAACTCGGCGCCAAGGACTACACGGACGCAAAGGTCCAGGCCGAGTTGAAGGATGACGCCGCGTTCAAGGCCATCAAGGAAGGTCTCAAGGACAAGGAAGACAAAGTCGTGATGAAGCCGCTCGAGGGCGCATCGGATGCCGACATCAAAGCGCTCGTGGCGCACATGCGGACGTTCAAGAAGTAAGTCCGCGGTCTGCGCATCGCGGTGTTTTCTGGAGATTCGCCGCGGTCGGCGGACGGCGTTGCCGGTCCGCCAACCGACGAGAGGACCGCTGTTTCCAGACGGGGCCATCTCTCCAACCGATGCCGATGTGAACCATAGAACGATTCCCGACCCGCTGACGCAATGAGCACAGAATCCAAACCCGAACCTCTGCCGCGCCTTGGCGTATTTCGCAACTGGCTTAGTTTGTCCGGGCTGGTGATAATGCTCGGCAGTCTTTTCGCGTTCATCCTGTTGTCGCTGATCGACACGCTGGCGCACGTTGCCAATCCCTACATCGGCATCCTGACTTACCTGGTCTCCCCGGTGTTTCTGTTCTTCGGTCTCGCGCTGGCGGTGCTGGGCGTCCTCCTGCGCCGCCGCCGGGCCCGCAAGGCCGGCTTGATTCCGGGCACGCTGCCGGCGTTTCAGGTTGACCTCTCCCGGCCGCGCGACCGCAAACTGCTCGGCTGGTTTCTCCTCGCGAGCACGCTCTTTCTGTTGGTGACCGCGGTGCTGAGCTATCACACGTATCACTTCAGCGAGTCCACCCAGTTCTGCGGCCAGGCCTGCCACACCGTCATGCAGCCCGAGTTGGTGACGTATCAACACGGCCCGCACGCGCGTGTGTCATGCGTGGAATGTCATATCGGCCCGGGCGCGGAGTGGTTCGTGAAAGCCAAAATCTCCGGCACGTACCAGGTCTATGCCGTCGCCTTCAACAAGTATCCGCGACCCGTGCCCACGCCGATCAAGAACCTCCGCCCCGCCCAGGAGACCTGCGAACAGTGTCACTGGCCGAGCAAATTCGTCGGCAATCTGGACAAGACCTACAATTACTTTCTCGGCGAAGAAACCAACACGCCGTTCTCGGTCCGTCTCACCATGAAGGTTGGCGGCGGCGATCCCACGCACGGGCCGGTCGGTGGGATTCACTGGCACATGAACGTTGGCAACAAGGTTGAGTACATCGCCACGGATCCGGCGCGACAGAAAATCCCGTGGGTGCGCGTGATTGACAAGGAGCAGGGCGTCGTCACGGAATTCCGAACGCCAAACTTCACCAATGCGGTTGTCGAAAGCGAGATTCGCACGATGGATTGCATGGATTGCCACAATCGGCCGGCGCACAAATACATGTCGCC
>CAZNOE010000614.1:0-2634 GCA_964574525.1 uncultured Bifidobacteriaceae bacterium | reverse complement strand
TTTTTCCCGGAGATGAAGGCGCAGTGGGACAAGTATCCCGACAACATCGGCCACCTGATCTGGCCGGGCTGTTTCCGTTGCCATGACGGCAAGCACACGACGGCGGACGGCAAGCGGAGCATCAAGGCGAGCGATTGCAACACCTGTCACACGATTCTCGCGCAGGGCAAGGGCGATGAACTCAATTTACTCACAACGGGCGGACAGAAATTCAAACATCCGGGGGACGAAGTAGATGGGGCCTGCAACGATTGTCACACGGGCGGGTTGTAACTGAACACGGGTCGGCCCGTGAGCCGCGGGGAATTATGGGAAAGAATTTTTTGGGTGGAACGCGCAACCGGCGCGAGGGAATGAATTTGTCCAACGCTCGCCCTCACCCCGGCCCTCTCCCCCAGGAGAGGGAGAATCGCTCGACCGTCATGCTTGAATCCAGACGCGTTCGGGTCCGCCGCGGCCTTGAAGCAAAGTCAGACGAAGCCGTGGCAGCACTAAGGACATTTGAAGATCGAGAGACGTGTCAAGGCTTCTCCCTCTCCCTGGGGGAGAGGGCCGGGGTGAGGGCGAGCGTTCAACTAATTTTATTCCTTCTCTGTTGTTTTCCCATCACGTCGCTCTTCGCCGCCGAGGAGAAATTCGCCAACGCCGATTGTCTGGATTGCCACACGGACCCGACGAACTCGCGCAAAGTGGACGGCAAGACCGTGCCGCTGGCGCTCTTCCCGACAAACACGTTTCCGAAATCCGTTCACGGAAAATTGAATTGCGTGGATTGCCACGTCGGCATCAAGGACCTCGTTCACGAGAGCAAATTGCCGCCGCCCAATTGCATCACCTGTCACGAGGCCAAACCGTCTCACGAGAAGGCTGCCAAGGAGTACGCCACGAGCATTCACGGCGCGAGCCACACGCTCGGCGCGTCGGGCGCGGCGAGTTGCTGGGACTGCCACGGCTCGCACGAGATTTCCCCGGTGAAGCAGGCCGATTCGCCGGTTTTCAAACTGAACCTCCCGCAGACGTGCGCGAAATGTCACAGCAACGCCGGGCTGACCAAGGAATACCAGATGAAGTTTCCCGAGGCTGCGTCACAATACATGGACAGCATCCACGGGCGCGCATTGCTGAAGATGGGCCTCATCGTCGCGCCATCCTGCAATGACTGTCACGGGGTGCATGACATCAAGCGCGGTGTGGACCGCGATTCGCCGATCAATCATGCCAACGTCGCCAAGACCTGCGGCAAATGCCACGTCGGGGTCGAGGAGACTTACAACAACAGCGTCCACGGCCAGCTCCTGGCCAAGAACGACAAGCGCGGCCCCGTTTGTACGGATTGCCACACCGCGCACCAGGTTGAGACGCCGCAGAACGGTCATTTCAAGATGGCCAGCGACGCACGCTGCGGCAAATGCCACGAGGACCGGCTTACGCACTACCGCGACACGTATCACGGAAAGGCGATGGCTCTCGGCAAGCCGAACGTCGCATCGGATGTGGCCGCGTGCTACGACTGCCACGGACACCATGACGTGCTGCCGCCTTCGAATCCCGCATCGCGTCTCTCCAAGACAAACATCCTCGCCACCTGCCAGCAATGTCATCCCAGAGCGACCGCGGGCCTTACGGAATACAAGCCCCACGCCAATCCGCTCGACCGCAAGAATTATCCGTTGCTCCATCTGGTGTTCGTGTGCATGACCGGCCTGCTGATTGGCGTTTTCACTTTCTTCGGCCTGCATACCATCGTCTGGGTGGCGCGCGTAATCTATCTTTTCTTGCACGACACGAAAACGTTCCGGGAAGCCAAGGTCAAAACCGAGACGGACACCGAGTGGTTCACGCGCTTCGTGCCGTTCGAGCGCTTCCTGCATTTCCTCGTGGTGACGAGCTTTCTGCTGCTGGTCATCACCGGTATGCCGCTGAAGTTTTATTATACCGACTGGGCCAAAGTGCTGTTCCGTTTCATCGGTGGCCCGGAGACGGCGCGCGCGTTGCATCACTTCGGGGCTGTCGTCACTTTTATTTACTTCGGGCTGCATCTCGCTTCGCTCGTGGGCAAATCCTGGAAGGGCAGAGGCAATTTGCGCGACCCCGCCACCGGCAAGCTGCAACTGAAACGGCTCTGGGGCGTGTTGTTCGGCCCGGACTCGATGGTGCCCACGTTCCAGGATTGGCGCGATTTCGTGGCGCACAACAAATGGTTCTTCGGCAAAGGCGAAAAGCCCTCGTTCGACCGCTGGACGTATTGGGAGAAGTTCGATTACTTCGCCGTGTTCTGGGGCGTCGCCATCATCGGCACCTCTGGTCTCATCCTTTGGTTCCCGGCGTTTTTCACCCGGTTCATGCCCGGCTGGGTCATCAACATCGCGCACATCATCCATTCCGACGAAGCGTTGCTGGCGGCCGGCTTCATCTTCTCGATTCATTTCTTCAACACGCATTTTCGTATCGAGAAATTCCCGATGGATACTGTCATCTTCTCCGGCCGCATTTCCAAAACGGAGATGCAACACGACCGCCGGCGCTGGTATGACCGTCTCGTGAAACAACCGGGCGGCCTGGAGAAACATCGCGTCAGGGACGATTGGGAAGGGTGGAAGAGCATCGCGCGCTCGTTCGGCTACTTCTTCTTCG
>CAZNOE010000613.1:0-4148 GCA_964574525.1 uncultured Bifidobacteriaceae bacterium | reverse complement strand
TCCATGGTCTTGCAGTTCGATTACAACGGCTACCGCCTCAACCTCCTCGACACGCCGGGCCACAAGGATTTTTCCGAGGACACCTATCGCGTGCTCACTGCCGTGGATTCGGTGGTGATGGTGATTGATTCGGCCAAGGGCATCGAGCCGCAGACGCGCAAACTCTTCGAGGTTTGCCGCCAGCGCGGCGTGCCGATCTTCACGTTCATGAACAAATGCGACCGCCCGATGAAAGACCCGCTCGCGTTGCTGGATGAACTGGAGCGTGTGCTCGGCATCGGCGCGTTCCCGGTGAACTGGCCCATCGGCAACGGCTTTGAGTTTCAAGGCGTGTTCGACCGGCAGACGCAACTGATGCACCTGTTCGAGCGCACGATAGGCGGCCAATACCGCGCGCCGTTGCAGGTCGGCGGGCTGCATGATGAATCCATTCGCGGACGGCTTGACGACGCGACCTTCCATCGCACCGTCGAGGAACTCGAAATGCTGGAACACGCCGGGCACGACTGGGATGACGCCGCGGTGCTGGCGGACAAAACCACGCCGGTGTTTTTCGGCAGCGCCCTCAATAACTTCGGCGTGCAGTTGTTGCTGGATGGATTTCTCAAACACGCGCCCGGGCCGAAAGGGCGGAATTCGGCAATCACCGTAGGACAGGCGTCGCGCCTGTCTCAAACTGAAAATAATGGAGACAGGCGCGACGCCTGTCCTACGTTCATCGCACCCGAACACCCTGCGTTCTCCGGCTTCATCTTCAAGATTCAGGCGAACATGGACCCGAAGCATCGCGACCGCATTGCGTTTGTCCGCGTTTGTTCCGGGAAATTTGAGCGCGACATGACCGTGCATCACTCTCGCTCCGAGAAGAAGGTGCGCCTATCGAGTTCGCACAAACTGTTCGGCAACGAACGCGAGACCGTGGACGAAGCGTGGCCCGGTGATGTCATCGGTCTTGTCGGTCACGACACCTTCGGCATCGGCGACACGCTCACAACCGACCCAAAAATCCTCTACAAGGAAATCCCGCGCTTCACGCCCGAAGCCTTCGCCCACCTGCACAATCCGAACACGGCCAAGTTCAAGCAATTCCGCCAGGGCCTCGAACAACTCTTGCAGGAAGGCGTCATCCAGGCGCTTTATCTCCGCAACTCGTCGGTGAAAACACCGCTGCTTGCCGCAGTCGGCCCGCTGCAATTCGAGGTCGTGCAATTCCGTCTCGAAAGCGAATACGGCGCGAAATCGCGCCTCGAATCCGCCCCGTGGACCGTCGTCCGCTGGCTGCCGACCGACATGAAGGAAGACGACCTTGATGCCATCTCGCTTCCCACGGGTGCGCGTCTCGCCTACGACATCGGCAAAAATCCCGTTGTGCTCTTCCAGAACGAGTGGTCCGCGAATTATTTCAACGAGACGAACAAGCTCGTTCCGCTGTCCGCGCTACCGGTGCAGACGGTGAGGGAATAGTTTCGAATGGCTTCCATTCTCACCGCCACCGACCTCGTCGTTCGCTACGGCGAGCACGCCATCCTTGACAGCGCCACGCTTGGCGTTCAGGAAGGCGACCGCATCGGGTTGGTCGGGCGCAACGGCTGCGGCAAGACGACATTTCTCCGCATCCTCGCTGGACTGCAATCGCCCGACGGCGGCGACGTGAGCCGGCGACGCGATCTCGTCGTGAGTTATCTGCCGCAGGACTTCAGGCTGGATGCGACGAAGACCGTTTATGAAAACATCCGCGATGGCGCGCAACATGTGCTGAATCTGATCACGGAATTTGAATCACTGCCGCACGACTCAAAGCGGCATGAAGAACTGGAGCACCGCATCCAGTCGCTCGAAGGTTGGACGCTGGATCGGCGCATTGAGACGGCGATGTCGCATCTGAATTGTCCCGACGGCGAACGGCGCATCGAATCGCTTTCGGGCGGTGAGAAGCGCCGCGTGGCGATGGGTCGCGCGATTGTCTCGCGCCCGGATTTTCTGATGCTCGACGAACCGACGAATCATCTCGATCCGGAATCCATTGATTGGGTGGCGGATTTTCTCGACGAGTTCCACGGCACGTATCTCGTCGTCACGCACGACCGCTATTTTCTCGACCGCGTGGCCTCCAGCATTCTTGAGTTATGCGACGGGAAGTTCTTTTCGCACGCGGGGAATTACACCGACTACCTGCTCGACAAGGCCGAACGACAGGCCGCCGACGCGGTGATTGAGCACAAGCGCCAGATGTTTCTGAAAAAAGAACTCGCGTGGGTGCGCCAAGGCCCACGCGCGCAACGCAGCAAGCAGAAGGACCGTTTCGAGCGTTACTACGACACGGCCGCGCAAGCCGGGCCGGTGATTGAGGAGGACGTGGAGCTTTGCATTCCGCCGCCGCCAGCGCTCGGCAATCGCACGGTGGAAGTCAGCAATCTCGGCATGGAACTCGGCGGACGAACGTTGTTCAGCGGGTTCAATTTCACTTTTCAGAACGGCCAGCGCATCGGCGTCGCGGGGCGAAATGGTCTTGGCAAAACCACGCTGCTCAAAATTATCATCGGTGAACTCAGGCCCACGGAAGGCACGGTCAAGGTCGGCCAACTCACGAGATTCAACTACGTGGACCAGGGCCGGCTGCAGTTGCGCGAGGAGCGCACGGCGTTGGAGGAAGTCAGTGACGGCACGGAGTTTGTCATCTTCGGCGACGGCAAGATTTCGGTGCGCTCGTATCTCCGGCGGTTTCTGTTTGCCGACGAGCGCATCACGACGCAGGTGAAGTATCTCTCTGGCGGCGAGCGCAGCCGGCTGCTGCTCGCGCGCGTTTTGAAAAACGGCGGCAACTTTCTCATTCTCGACGAACCGACGAACGATCTGGATCTGCCGACGTTACGCGTGTTGGAAGAAGCGCTGATCGCGTTCCCAGGCGTGGTGTGCGTTGTTAGCCACGACCGCTATTTTCTGAACCGCGTCTGCACGGACATTCTCGCGTTCGAAGGCGACGGCAAAATCCATCACAGCGTCGGCGACTACGATTATTACCTGGAGAAGAAGCAGCGCGCGGCCGTTGCCCCGGCCAGGCGGAGCGCTGCCATGCTTGCGGCGAACAAATCAGCGGCGCTCTCCTCCCGCAGTGGCGGGACTACGCCGAAGGCAGCCAAGCCACGCAAGCTTTCGTTCAAGGAAACCCGAGAACTGGAAGGCATGGAAGCGCAGATTCACGCGGTCGAAGCCGAGGTGGCGCGGATTGAAGGATTGTTTGCCCAGCCGGATTTTTTTCGCAAGCACGCCACACAAGTCAACCAACTCACGACCGATTTGGACGCCGCGAAAGAAAACGTCACGAAGCTTTACGCGCGTTGGGAGGAGTTGGAGGCGATTCGGGCCGCTTCGGGTGTTCCACTGGCCGGTTGATGCGGTGCTCCTTGAGTTCGGCGTAGATGGATTGCGCGAGGCCGGACTTCATGAAGCCAATCGTCTTCGCGCCCTTGATGCCGAAAAACTTTTCCAGGTCCGCCGGCCCGTAATGCTGCACCACGGGGTAATGCTTGAAGTCCGCCAGGATTTCCGCGCGGACGGTTTCCGAAATGTTCTCGGTGATCAGCACGAAGTGCAGCTTGCCCTTGTTGGTGCGCAGCGTGTCACGGCCGATGAGCAGAATCCTCGCCCGCAAGACGAACGGAAACAATCGCTCGACCGATCTGCCTGAACCCTCGTCGCTCATCACGCGACTTTCACTTTGACCTTGTGACCCTTGATCTCGGCGCGGTTGAGTTTGGCGATGATGCCGTTGGCGTGTTCGGCGGCGACGTCCACGAACAGGTGGCGCTCGCGCACGTCCACCGTGCCGACGACTTTGCCGGGCAGCCCCGTTTCGCCGGCGACGGCATTGACGATGTCAATCGGCTTCACGTCCATCGCTTCACCGAGGTTTATCCAAAGGCGGGTTTGATTGGCGGGTGTGGCTCGGCTGGGTTTGCCTTTGGGCGCGGGTTTTGATTCCGCCAGCTTGCGCGCCTGCCACGGGGGAACAGGCTTCGATTCAGACGCTTTGCGCTGCGATTGCTCGGGACTTTTCACCGACGACAGAATTTCTTGATCCGAGAAAGTTTTCTCCACTGCGGGTTTCGCTTCGGCTGAAGGTTTGGTTTCTAAAGTTGGTTTGACTT
>CAZNOE010000612.1:0-4154 GCA_964574525.1 uncultured Bifidobacteriaceae bacterium | reverse complement strand
AGTCCAATCGGAATCAGCACGGATGCTGTCATTGCCGCAATTGGCAATTTCTCCTGGGCAAACAACGTTCCTGCCAGCAGGGCCAGCCAAATGAACAAAAGATAAAACGCGCCAATTTGCAGACTTGTGCAAAGCGTGAGCACAGTCAGCACGGCTGCAACCCACATCCCGATCTCGCCACACCAATTCGACCGACCCCTCACCCCAGCCCTCTCCCCGTCCGACGGGGAGAGGGAGGTTCGTCCCTTCTCTTTGCCTCGTTCGGCGACAGTCGAATCGGATGGTTGCGCACGAAGCAATCCCCTCTCCCCATCCGATGGGGAGAGGGTCAGGGTGAGGGGTTTGTTTGTATCTCCAGTCCTCCCACTCAGCGACCGACGTGAGCGCACGCAAGCATAGACGGCCGCCATCCCGAACACATGGGCCAGACTGTCCGGCCGGTCGTGGAATGTGATCGAGAGGAGGAATAGACCCGCGAGGTTGACGCAGACTGCCGGTGTTCGCAGCCGACAGAAGATCGCCAGCACGATGAGTTCGTAAACGCCGAACAACAAGACGTGCAGCCACATCGCTGACAGCGCGCTCGTGCCAAATACACTCATCCAGCCAAGCAACGCGACTTGATACAGCGGCGGGTACGCGCAGAATACTTCGTTCCCGGAAATCGGCAGCGCCAGCGCCAGCGATGGATTCGCGTATTTGCCGTGGAGCAGGAAATTGACGACCGTGCCGTCGTAGAAAAAAGAATCATTGGCGGGCACGGGTTGCGCGGTGAAAATCAGCAGGGCGATCTTCCACGCGAACACGAGCGCAAATACGAGTCCGGGACGATCTGCGAGTCGCCGCATCATTTGGGCGGCAAGCTTTTCAAATCACCACTGCTTGTCAACGGCCAACACCGTCCGCTAGTCTGTGCTCAGATTGCGCATGGCATCCGCTACAACCAGCCTATCCAAAGACCCGGTTCCGCTCTGTGTGGATCTGGACGGCACGCTGATCAAGACCGACATGCTGTGGGAATCATTCGTGCGGTTGCTCAGGCAAAATCCGCTTTGGCTTGCCGTTATGCCTTTCTGGTGGATCCGCGGGCGGGCCGTTCTCAAGCAACAAATCGCCGCGCGCGTTCAGGTGGATGTGGCCGCCCTTCCGTACAACGGACTCTTCCTTGAGTTTCTGCGCGATGCCAAACGCCAGGGCCGGCGGCTTATTCTGGCGACCGCATCCGACCGCGAAATGGCAATCCGAGTCGCCAAACATGTTGGCTGGTTCGACGAAGTCGTCGCCAGCGATGGCAAAACCAATTTGCGGGCGGCAGCCAAACTTAGACTGCTGACGGAGCGATTCGGCGAACGCGGATTCGACTATGCGGGCAATTCTTCCGTGGACCTCCCGGTGTGGGCGGGCGCCCGCGAAGCCATCGTCGTGAATGCCGGTCGCAGCCTGATCAGCCGCGCAGGCAGAATCGCCAAGGTGGGAAAGTGTTTTCCCGCGAAAACTTCTACCATAGCCGCATTTTTCAAAGCATTGCGGCCACACCAATGGGTGAAGAACCTCATCGTCTTCGTGCCGATCATCACGTCGCATCAGATGACGTTCTGGCCGCTGCTCGCTGGCGCCGCCGCGTTCACGGCGTTCTGCTTTTGCGCCTCAGGTGTGTACGTGCTCAACGATTTGATGGACCTCGACGCGGACCGGCATCACCCCGTAAATCGCCGCCGACCGTTCGCTGCGGGAAACCTGCCGTTGCCAGTCGGTTTGCTGCTGGTTCCGCTGCTGCTGGCCGCGAGTGCTCTAGTGGCTTTTCAGGATACCAAACCATTTGTCGCACTCCTGGGACTTTATCTCGCTGTGACCACCGTTTACTCGTCCCACCTCAAACGCGTGGCGATGCTGGATGTTTTTGTTCTGGCCGGGCTTTATACGCTGCGCCTGATCGCGGGGCATGTCGTCACAGGGATCGAATATTCGGCGTGGCTGCTGGTATTCTCGATGTTCATTTTTTTGAGCCTCGCCTTGATGAAACGTTTCCGTGAACTGCTGACGTTGCAGGAACACAACAAAACTGACGCCAAAGGCCGTGGTTACACTGTGGATGACCGCGAATTGGTGGCCACCCTCGGGTTGGTAAGCGGTTACCTGGCCGTATTGGTGCTGGCGCTTTACGTCAACAATCCGAAAGTGGTCGAGCTTTATCGGCACCCACTCCTGCTGCTGCTGATCTGTCCGCTGATGCTCTACTGGATCAGCCGGGCCTGGATGCTCGCACATCGCGGCCAGATGCACACCGATCCCGTTGTGTTCGCGCTCAAGGATTGGCCCAGCTACGTTATCGGCGCGCTGACGCTGGCGGTGATGTGGTTCGCCACGGGACGGTGAAATGGGAAAACATCCAACACCCAACATCCAACATCGAACTTCCAACGAGTTCCGGAGCCGCGCTGATTTCGGTGTTGGATGTTCAATTGGATCTCCCGCTCGCTGCTGCCGCTGACAACTTCGATGAGTCTTTCGCCATCCAACTGGTTTCACGACACTGTTTCCGCGCTGGCCTACTCGCTTGCGCAACCGCATGCGGAACCTGATCCTCTCCCGGGAGGGTCTGGGGATACGTTCGCCACGCCTTACAACGACCTCACGCAATTCATTCTGCGCCAGCACGCGAATATGCCGGATTATCTGCGCGCGCCGATGCGAATTGCGACGCTGGGCTTTGATGTGTTCGGATTTTTGAAAGGCGCAAAGCCGTTTCACTGCCAGACGCCACAACAGCGCCAACGTCATATCGCTACTTGGAAAAACGCGCGGGTCGGATTTCAGCGCGATCTGATTCGCTACTTTGAAAGCCTGGCGACACTCGCGCTCTACAGCCGGGAGGAGAGCCGAGCACCGTCTCGCCGCGAAAGTTGGAGTTCACGCTTTAGCGTGTTCCAAGAGGACAAGCTGAAGCTTGAACTCCAACAGGCCGGATCAGTGCTTGACGCTCCCTCCGCCGAACTCCGCGCCGAGATTGTTGTTGTCGGCTCCGGCCCGGGCGGCGCGATTACGGCTTGTCTTCTCGCTGAGGCTGGACGTGATGTATTGCTCATCGAGGAGGGACAATTGCTTCCGTTGGAATCCTGCTCGCCGTTTTCCAAAGACGAGATGGAACAAAAATATCGCAATGGCGGCCAGACCGTGGCACTGGGCCGGAACAAAATTGCCTATGTCGAAGGCCGCTGCGTTGGCGGCGGCAGCGAAATCAACAGCGGCCTCTACCACCGGACGCCGCCAGACATTCTCGAACGCTGGCGAAAGGAATTTCAGGTGGAGGCGTTGTCGGAGTCAGACCTGACCCCGCACTTTGAAACTTGCGAGCGCGACCTCTCCGTCTCACTGCTGCCGGGCGCCGCCTCAACGGCGTCGCTGAAGTTGCATGACGGCGCGACGCGGCTGGGCTGGAAGTCACACGAGATTCCGCGCTGGTTTCGTTACGAAGCAGAGGCCGAACCCACCCCTGACCCCTCCCAGGAGGGGAACTCGTCTGGCGCGTCCGAACAAATGCTCCCCTCCTTTGGAGGGGTCGGGGGTGGGTCCGGGAAAATCTCGATCGGCCAACGCCAGTCCATGACCGAGACCTACGTACCACGATTTCTGCGCGCTGGAGGAAGGCTGCTGCCGAATACCCGCGTCAATCGTCTCCGGCCGAACGGCGCGGGTTGGATCGTGGAAGCAAATCACCGATCGGTCGGAACAATTCGCGTCGCAGCGGACGCGCTGTTCCTGTGCGCCGGCGCGGTGCAAACCCCTGCCCTATTGCGTCGCAGCGGCATCACCCACAACGTCGGCAACTCGCTCCAGGTGCATCCGACCGTCAAAATCGTCGCGCGCTTTCGCGACACGGTGAACGCCGCGGACATGGGCGTGCCGGTGCATCAAGTCAAAGAATTCTCGCCACGCCTCAGCTTTGGCTGTTCCGTCAGTTCGCCGGCCTACCTGGCCCTTGGATTGATTGATCATCCCGACGCAGCCCGCGAAACCTCGCGCACGTGGCGGAACATGGCCAACTACTACGCCATGATCACGAGTGAGGGCAGTGGCACGGTGCGTGGGCTGCCGGGCTTTCGCGATCCGGTGGTTCGCTACGCGCTGACCCAAACCGACCGGCGCAATCTCGC
>CAZNOE010000611.1:0-4157 GCA_964574525.1 uncultured Bifidobacteriaceae bacterium | reverse complement strand
CCGAAAATCGTCGCGATGCTGCCGAGCGAAGGCTACACGCCGCCCGCCAGCTTCAATGTAAGGATCCGGCCCGCGCGCGACGGCGTGGCCGCCACCAGAGGGGCGGAAGTCACGGCCAATGCGAACTGGTTGCGGCGGGAACTGGAACGGGAAGCGATTGGCGCACTGCTGCACGAAGAGATCCATGTCATCCAACTTTATGGACGCCGCGGTCGCGGCGAAGGCGGTGGCCGGCGTCTTCCGGGATGGCTCGTCGAAGGCATCCCCGATTACATCCGTTGGTTCCTTTACGAACCGCAGAGCCA
Source organism: uncultured Bifidobacteriaceae bacterium (assembly GCA_964574525.1). Taxonomy (GTDB): domain Bacteria; phylum Verrucomicrobiota; class Verrucomicrobiia; order Limisphaerales; family JADLHS01; genus WYBW01. Next base: position 3,852 of record CAZNOE010000611.1, on the reverse strand, counting down.
CGGGGCGGACGATGTTTGGATGAAAAGGCAGAAATTTGAGAACGTTCGTTACGACAAAAGCTATCGCCAGTCGGCGAATTTCCTGAACTGGGTTACGGAGAAGTATGACAAGGACATCGTGGCCAAGCTGAACGCCGCGGCGCGCGCGGGCAAATATGGCGACGAGATTTGGAAGGAGAAATCCGGCAAGACCGCGGAAGAACTGGGCAACGAGTGGAAGGCGCAACTGGCGAAGAAATTCGACATTGAATGGACGCCGCCCGCCGCCAATTCCAACACGAACAACGCCGCATCGCCCGCTCCTGCGTCAAATACGGCCACGAACAAGTAGTGCCTCAGGACAGCACGGGCGTGGCGGAGGTGGAAACGACGGTGGGAGTTGTGTTGTTTTTCATAGGCAGAGAATTTAACCCGTCCCTCCTTCTCATCTAATCTGGTTAGACCACATGCGCACGTCCTTTCGGTTCTGGGGTCAGGGCAAGCGTTCCAACCATTCTCACCTTCATCCCGTTCCAGTGGCGGCGCGGGAGACGCAAAGAAGCTTTCCAGTTTTCCCTGCGCCTGGCCGTCTTGCCCGCCGCAGTCGAATGCGTTCGCCAGGAATTGCGCTGCGCGGGCCAGTCTCGCGTGATCGAAGAAATTGTTCGCCAGTCGCGGCGATCATTTGCATTCTGACAGCCCGAATCGCGATGCCAACCGTTATGCAAACACGTTCCTCTCCCATCTCATGCTCTCGTGGTCCAGTGTTCTGTTCCCTCGCCGGCCTGACACTGTTGCTTAGCCCGGCATTTGCCGACGTTGCGGACGATGCCCCGGCGAAGATGCTCGGGTTTTCCGCCGCCCACGCCGCGAATCAGCAAGCGCTGGAAAAGAAATTCGACGCTCAACTCGATCCCGCCGACCAGCGCGCATGGCTGGAACGGATGTCGGCGGAGCCGAACCACGTCGGCGCGCCGCACAACAAGGCCAACGCCGAGTTCATGGTGGAGAAGTTTCGCGAGTGGGGCTGGGTCGCCCAGATCGAAACGTTCTACGTCCTTTTCCCCACGCCGACGAAACAGGCGCTGGAGTTGGTCGCGCCGACGCAGTTCACCGCGCGCCTCCACGAACCGGCAGTGGAGGGCGACCGCACGTCGGACAAAACCAAGGACGCGCTGCCTCCTTATCACGCGTATGGCGCGGACGGCGATGTGACCGGCGAACTGGTTTATGTGAACCAAGGCATGCCGGACGATTACAAGGAGATCGACCGGCGCGGCATCCACGTGAAAGGCCGGATCGTGATCGCGCGTTACGGCGGCGGCTGGCGCGGTCTCAAGCCCAAGCTCGCTTATGAACACGGCGCCATCGGCTGCCTCGTTTATTCCGACCCGCGCGAGGACGGTTACGCGGTGGGCGACGCATATCCGAAGGGTGGTTGGCGGCCGTCCGAAGGTGTGCAGCGCGGCTCGGTGGCCGACATGCCGATTTATTCCGGTGATCCTTTGACGCCCGATGTCGGCGCGACGAAGGATGCGAAACGTTTGTCCATCGCCGACGCGAAGACGGTGCTCAAAATCCCGGTGATGCCAATTTCGTATGCCGACGCGCAGCCGTTGCTCGCGGCGCTGGACGGCCCGGTGGCGCCGGAGACCTGGCGCGGCGCTTTGCCCATCACTTATCACATCGGCCCCGGTCCAGCGAAGGTGCATCTCACGATCAAATCGGATTGGAGTCTCAAGCCGATTTACGACGTGATCGCAACGATCAAGGGCAGCGCGTTTCCCGACCAATGGGTGATTCGCGGCAATCACCATGATGGTTGGGTGTTCGGCGCGTGGGACCCGCTGTCGGCTAATGTGGCGTTGATGGCCGAGGTCAAGGCAATCGGCGCGCTTGTGAAGGACGGTTGGCGACCGAAACGCACGCTGATCTATGCGAGCTGGGATGGCGAAGAAGCCGGCTTGCTTGGCTCGACTGAATGGGCCGAAACGCACGCGGACGAACTGCGCCGCAAAGCGGTGCTCTACGTCAATTCCGATACGAATGGACGTGGTTTTCTCCGCGCAGCCGGCAGCCATTCGTTTCAGAATCTGGTGCAACAGGTCGCCGCTACCGTGCGTGATCCGCAAACGGGCGTCACGGCGGCGGCGCGTCTCCGGGCGAGAGTCCTGGTTGATGGCAACCAAAAAGGCGTGGATGAAGAGGCAAAGAAAATCACCAGGCGAGTGGCGGGAGGTGCCGCTCCGCCCATCGGTGCGCTCGGGTCGGGCTCGGATTACACTCCGTTTCTGCAGCACCTCGGCATCGCGTCGTTGGACATCCGCTACGGTGGCGAGGACAAGGACGGCGGCATTTATCACTCGATCTACGATTCATTCGATCACTTCGTGCGCTTTGGCGATCCGGAATTCGCTTACGGAGTGGCCCTGGCGAAAACCATCGGACGCGTGATGCTGCGCGTCGCGGATGCCGACGTGCTGCCGGCGCGGTTCAGCGATTTTGCGGACACTGTGGCGCAATACGCAGATGAAGTTCGCAAGCTCGCGGACAGTTTGCGCGAACGCACCGATGAGCAGCATCGGTTGCTCGACGAGAATGCTTTCAAGCTCGCCGGAGACCCGACCGAGACTTACCTGCCGCCAGAGCGTGAAGCGAAAGTGCCGTTCTTCAATTTCGCGCCGCTCGACAACGCGCTGTTGAAGCTCAAGCAAAGCGCCAAAGCGTGCGACGATGCCTGCGCGCAAGCCGTCCGCTCAGGCGCCAGCGCTGCGCAACTCACTCGCGTGAACGGCCTGCTTCAAGGCATGGAACAAATACTCCTTCATCCCGCCGGCCTCCCCGGACGCGAATGGTATCGGCACATGATCTACGCGCCCGGACTTCATACGGGTTACGGCGTGAAGACGCTTCCCGGCGTGCGCGAAGCCATCGAACAACGCCGCTGGCCGGAAGTGGATCAATACATGAGCATCGTCGCCGGCGTGCTCAATTCGTACAGCGAACGGTTGGATGAAGCGACGGGCGCACTGAAGCAGTGATCCCATCCCTTGCGGCAGAGATCAGCGCGGATCACTTCGTTTTTCTCAGGCAGTAAAGCTTCGAGAACGTCCGGATGAGCAGGCGGTCGCCCGCGAGCGCCGGGGTGGCCATGCACATCTCCTCGAGCGAATTCTTGTGCTGCAGCTTGTATTCGGGGCCAGCCTGGAAAACAAACGTGTCGCCGTCTTCGCTGAGCGCGAAAATCTTTCCATTCGCAGCCCAGGGAGAAGCAGTGAACGAAGTCGCCTCGGGCCGAATGCGCTGCTTCTCGTAAATCTCCTTGCCCGTGCGGGCGTCGTGACAGCTTAGGAATCCGAAATCGAACAGCACGTAAAAGTAATCACCATAGACGAGCGGCGAAGGATTGTACGGAGCAGCGGTGGGCTGATACCATGCGATGAACTCGTTATCGGTTTCGCCGGGTTTCAGGCTGATGTCGCCCGTTGCGCCCGGCTTGATGGCGAACACTGGACGCACTTTGTCACCTACGTAGCCGGAGCAGACGTAGAGCAGGCCGAACTTCGAAAACGGAGTCGGAATCACGATTGACGACATGCCGCCAAACTCCCACAGCAGTTTGCTGTCGAGGTCATAGGAACGAACCCTCTTCGTGCCGGCCGCGATCAACTCCGTGCGCTTCTCGTTCTGCCAGATGTAAGGTGTGGCCCAATTGCTCTTTTCATCCCGCTGGACCCGCCAGAGCTGGCGGCCGGTCTTCGCGTCGAGCGCCACCACGAATGAATTGTCGTCGTTGTCATTCACGATGAACAAACGGTTGCCGTGCAGCACCGGCGACGCCGCGGAGCCCCAGCCGTAGCGCGTCTTCACGGG
>CAZNOE010000610.1:0-4160 GCA_964574525.1 uncultured Bifidobacteriaceae bacterium | reverse complement strand
CTGGCGAAAGCAACAGAGCTCTTGAAGTGATCAGCGCTTTGCCAATTCCTTGCATCCGCGCCCTGCTTTGTCTCGTTGGATGCGCCGCGATTTCCGTTTGTGCTGCTGAACCGCCTCGTGCGGCACGTTCGGTGCATCTCGGGTATCCGGCGACGGAAGGAGAGTTGTTCTACAACGAAGTGACGGTCGAGCAATCAACCGCTGGAAGCTACTTCATGGCCTGCGGCTGGAACACCGGCTACTTTGGCATGCAGGAGTTGCGGTCGCCGACGAACAAAGTGGTGATCTTCTCGGTTTGGGATCCGACCAAAGGCGACGAGGCGAACAAGGTGCCGTTGGAACAGCGGGTGGAAGTGCTCCATGAGGGGGACGGAGTGAAGGTGAGCCGCTTCGGCGGCGAAGGCACTGGTGGCAAATCCATGTGGCCCTACTTGTGGGAAACGAACGAGGTCTGCCGGTTCGCCGTGAGCGCTACGGTGGCCGGCGACAAAACGAGCTACGCCGGCTGGTTCTACGACAACCGGGCGCGGACAAACCCTTGCGTGGTTACTACAGCTTCATCGAAGATTTCCGGCGCGACGGACGGAGCGCGAACGAGGTGCGCCGGGCGCGTTTTGGAAACGGCTGGGTTCGCACCACGAAGGGCGAATGGATTTCACTCAGCCGCGCGAACTTCACGGCGTCGGGAGCGGAATGGGAAGCGAAGGAAAATATTGATGCCGGCATTTCGCAAGGGAACTTCTATCTCGCCACTGGCGGGAACACAGCTTGCACGCGCGAGCTTGGAAAATTGATCGAGCTTCCGGTCGTTCGATCCGCACGACCGCCAGAGTTGCCAGACCCGTTGAAGCAATAGATGATGACCGCGTCCCGGCATTCTGATCAGTTTTGCGCTTGAAAGCCTTCAATCCGATCCACGCGCTGGTGGTGTTTTTGATCGTCGCCCCTCCGGCGCTCACTGCGGAAGAAGGTGCGCGGATCAACCTGCGGGAGCAGTTAGCGCGGCTCGGTTGGGAGCAGATTGAATTGCGGCGCACCGAAGAGAATCATCTGTTCCTTTTCGGCAGGCTCAACGGGCGACGGCGGAGCGTCCTCGTGGACACGGGTTGGTCCTTCACCACGGTCAGCACAAACGCGGCGCGACAACTCAAGACTCACCGCAAACTGGGAGTGACGTTGCGCGATCCGTTTTTCGGCACAAATGAGAACTCCTCGGTCGTTCAACTGGATAAGTTGAAGCTCGGCCGCGTCGAGTTCACCAGTCAGCCAGCGCTGGTGCAGAACATGGTTGTAAATGGGCGACGCACACCCTTCGACGTTGTCGTGGGTTGCGATTTCTTAATGCGCCAAAACGCAGTCCTTGATTGTCTGAGTCGGCAGCTTTACGTGCGCCACGTCACGCCGTCGGAGCAGCAACAGAAACAACTCGAAGAATCATTGCGCCGCGGCGGATTTGTCGCCGTGCAACTTCAGCGCAAGGAACCGCTCGCGCTTACTTGTCCAACGCTCATAAACGGTGAGCCGCTCGAAATGCTCGTGGACTCCGCCGCGCCGTGGAGTTGCGTGGACATGCGCCAACGCGAGCGGCTCAGGTTGAAAACCACTGCGTCACCAGCCAAGATCACTGGCGTGGGCCGGACCGGCACGCGCGGCGTCGGTGTGGCAGCGGTGAAATCATTCAAACTCGCCGACGTTGACGTGAAGATCACGAACGTCGCGGTATTCGACCTGGCGAATTGGGGCTTCGCGGCGCCAGACGCGGCATTGAGCGAGGTTCAGGGAATCCTCGGTGGCGATGCGCTCAACGCGGCGGGCGCGGTGATTGATTGCCACGCGCTGAAGCTGTGGGTGAAACAATCCGGTCCAAAGCGCTAAACGTTGCTCTGGAGCGCCGATCTCCTGATCGGCCCGGAGCATCGCTGGAGTCCAAGCTTTAGCTTGTCCCTGAACACGCTAAAGCGTGAACTCCAACGGGCCGATCTGTAGATCGGCGCTCCGATTTGCGGGCGGTTTCCGACTGTTCGATTGGTTGGCTTCGTTGTATCCCTTCGCGGCGATGAAACTCATCACGCGGCCCGCGCTCAAACGATTGGCTTTCCTTTTCCTCTTGCTGGGTGTCATCGTGCTGTGGTTTTGGTGGGCCATGATCCGGATGCCGGGCAAGAGTTTTCGTGGGCCGCTGCCGCCGTTGACTGCGGAACAGACGGCCTTGCGCGATGAATTGCGCCAGCACGTCGAAAAACTCGCGGGCGAAATCGGCGAACGCAACGCTGGCTACCGACCGAAGTCTCTCGTTGCGGCGGCCGATTATGTCGAAGGAGTTTTTACCAACGCGGGATTCAAGGTCGAGCGTCAGGCCTTTGAAGCCGAACGGGAGCAGTGCCACAACTTGATTGTCGAAATTCCAGGCGGCACCAAGCGCGAAGAAATCGTTGTGGTCGGCGCGCATTATGATTCCGTGATCGGCGCGCCCGGCGCTGACGATAACGCGAGCGGCGCGGCGGCTTTGCTGGCGCTGGCGAAAAGGTTCGCGTTGCAAAAGCCGGCGCGCACGCTGCGCTTCGTGGCGTTCGTGAACGAAGAGCCGCCATTCTTTACCACCGAGCTGATGGGCAGCCTCGTCTATGCGCGTCGCTGCCGTGAAAGGAACGAGAATATCGTCACCGCATTCGTCATCGAGAGCGTCGGGTATTACTCGACGGCCGAACGCAGCCAAAAATATCCGTTCCCGATGGGCTTGTTCTATCCGTCGCGCGGAGACTTCATCGCGTTCGTGAGCCGGACAAAGGATTCACCGCTCGTGCGGCGCTGCATCGAATCATTCCGCCGTCACGCGCAGTTTCCGTCGGAGGGTGGCGCGCTGCCGGGCACGTTGCCGGGTGTGGGCTGGTCGGACCACTGGGCGTTCTGGCAAGCCGACTATCCCGCCTTGATGGTGACGGACACCGCGATATTTCGCTCGCCGGATTATCACCAGGAAACCGATACGCCGGACAAACTCGATTACGACCGCTTCGCCCGCGTCGTCGAGGGCGTAGCAAAGGTGATTGAAGATTTGGCGAACCGCTGAGCAGGGCTTGTGCGCCAAAAAATCTTGAACGTTTCCTTTGACACTGGGGTCGGATTGAGTAATAAATCAAACAGTCAAACATCAAACCTATGAAAAAAATCATCCTAGTTCTAGCTGTCTCCGTGTTCAGCATTGGCGCTTACGCCGGTAGCAAGGAATCTGCCGCGAAGGGCCAGGCCGCCTGCTGTGCGGACAAGGCCAAGGCCGGCGCAAGCTGCCAGGACGCCAAGGCAGCCTGTTGCGAGAAATCGCTGGCAGGGAAGAACTCAAAGAAAGTAAAAGTCGTGCAGAGTCCAAAAGCGGCCGGTCAATCAGACCGCGCTTCGTAGGACCCTGTTGTCTCCATCAGCCCCGCGGCGTGAAGCCGCGGGGTTTTTCATTGGCGGTTGCGGAGGCGACCGGTTGTTCCTGGATTGATTGCGAAATAAATTTCCCGATAGACGCTTGTCGGCAGACCCACCCCCAACCCCTCCCAGGAGGGGAGCAGGCCAGTGCGCATTCAAAGACAGTTCCCCTCCTGGGAGGGGTTGGGGGTGGGTTCTTTCCGGAAACTTATTTTGGCAATCGTTTTACAATCGCGAAACCAGCAGTTCGCGCTGGAAGATCAGTTCCTTGGGCAGATGGGAGTAGAGCTTCATGAACAACTCATCCTGCATCAGGATTTCGTGCCGCCAATCTTCGTAGTTGATGGACTGAAGCTGCGCGAGCAGATCAAGCGAGTAATTGGGAATTCCCTCAATGTCGAAACAGTGCGCTCCCGGCACCCAACCCAGCGGAGTTTCGTCCGCATCGGCGCGCCCGTGGCAACGGTCCACAATCCACTTGAGGACCCGCATGTTTTCGCCGAAGCCAGGCCAGAGGAATTTGCCGGCCGCATCTTTGCGAAACCAGTTCACGTGGTAGATGCGCGGCGGGTGTTTGATTTTCTTCCGCATCGCCAGCCAGTGACGGAAGTAATCGCCCATGTTGTAGCCGCAGAACGGCAGCATCGCCATCGGATCGCGGCGCACCTGGCCGAGGGCGCCGGCGGCGGCGGCGGTCATTTCCGAACCCATCGTTGCGCCGACATAGACGCCGTGGGTCCAGTTGA
>CAZNOE010000609.1:0-4179 GCA_964574525.1 uncultured Bifidobacteriaceae bacterium | reverse complement strand
CAGTGCTCGGCATGGCGTTGGCGGAAGCCATCGTCTTCTACGCGCTGTTCATGGTCAAAGCGGGTCCATAGTCACCCGAGGCGCGGAGGCGATCGTCTCCGCGCCTTCCTTGAATTTTATGAATCACTCCATTTTTTTGGCGAGCATCGGCAGCGACTTGGCGGAAACGGGGCGAAGCACGGCTGAGAAATTCGGTCTGGATAAGCCACATTTTTTCGCGCAAGTGATCAGCTTTTGCATCGTCACCTTTTTGCTGTATCGCTTTGCTTACAAGCCAATCCTTGCCGTGCTTGAAGAACGCCGCCAGCGCATTGCCGAAAGCCTCGCGAACGCGGACAAAATCAAGCAGGAACTCGCCAACGCCCAGGCGAAGGCGCAGGAGATTCTCAATCAGGCCAGCGTGCAGGGTAACAAGTTCATCGAGGAAGCGCGCCAATCGGCTGCCAAAGTTTTGGAACAAGAATCGCAGAAGGCGATTGCCACCGCCAACGACATCATCGCCAAGGCGCGGCAGGCGAGCGAAGCGGAACTGGCCCGCATGAAAATCGAACTCCGCCGCGAGGTCGGACGACTCGTCGTCGCCACGACGGCGAAGGTCACCGGGAAAGTCCTCACCACGGACGATCAGCGGCGTCTGGCGGAGGAAACCAACCATCAGTTGGCGGCGTAACAGATTTCAGATCGCAAATTTGAAATTTCAAATTCAGCGAAGCGTGGAATGAAGATCAGCAAACAGGCCAAGCGCGACGCGAAGCAACTTTTCCGCAGTTGCAAGGTGAGCGGTCTGCCCGACGAGAATCGCGTGCGTCAGACTGTTGGGGCGGTAATCGCGAAAAAGCCGCGCGGTTACGTGGCGATCCTGTCGCACTTGCATCGGCTGGTGAAGCTGGACTTGGAGCGTCGCACGGCGCGCGTGGAGAGTGCGGTGGCTGCTCCCGAAGGGCTGAAGTCGTCTCTCACGGCAAACCTCACGCGACGTTACGGTCCCGGTTTGGACATTTGGTTTGGGACAAACCCGGAATTGATCGGCGGTCTGCGGGTTAAAGTGGGCAGTGATGTTTTTGATGGCAGCATACGGGCGCGGTTGAACGCGCTGGAAGAAAGTTTTTAGTCCGGAGCGGCAACGCGAGTTGAAAACTTATGAGCAATCTATTGCAGGAAATTGAAGCCCAGATCGCCGGCGTGAAAACGTCCGTCGCCAAGCAAAACGTCGGCACGGTCCGCGAAATCTCCGACGGCGTGGCCAAAATCGAGGGCCTGACCGACGCGATGCTGAACGAGATGCTCGACTTCGGCAACGGCGTCACGGGTCTGGCGTTGAACCTCGAAGAAACCGAAGTCGGCGCGATCATCCTCGGCAATTATCTTGGCGTCAGTGAGGGGCAGGAAGTGCGCACCACTGGCCGCTTGCTGTCCGTGCCGGTGGGCAAGGGGCTGCTGGGCCGCGTCGTGAATTCCCTCGGGCAGCCGATTGACGACAAGGGACCGATCAAGGAAACGGCGTTTTACCCGGTTGAGAAAATCGCGCCCGGCATCATAAAGCGCCGGTCCGTGAGCCAGCCGGTACAAACGGGGATCATGGCGATTGACGCGATGATTCCGATTGGCCGCGGCCAGCGCGAATTGATCATCGGCGACCGTTCGACGGGCAAAACGACCATCGGCGTGGACACGATGATCAATCAAGCCCGCATCAACAAGTCGGCCGAAACTGCCGGCGAAAAGGATTACCGTCCGCTGTATAGCATCTACGTCGCAGTCGGCCAGAAGCAATCGAACGTCGCGCGCGTGATTGCTGAATTGGAGAAAGCTGGCGCGATGCCCTACACGATCGTGGTAGTCGCCGCCGCGTCCGATTCCGCGACGAATCAGTATCTCGCACCCTTCGCCGGCGCGGCGATGGGCGAGTGGTTCATGGATAATGGCATGGACGCCCTGATCATTTACGACGATTTGTCGAAGCACGCCGTCGCATATCGCCAGGTGTCGCTCGTGCTCAAACGTCCATCGGGTCGCGAGGCCTATCCAGGCGACGTATTTTACCTGCACAGCCGCCTGCTCGAACGCAGCGCGCGCGTGTCGGAGAAATATGGCAACGGTTCGCTAACCGCGCTGCCGATCATCGAGACGCAGGCGGGGGACGTTTCGGCTTACATTCCGACGAACGTGATCTCGATCACGGACGGGCAAATTTATCTGGAAACCGATTTGTTCTACCAGGGCGTGCGCCCGGCGGTTTCGGTGGGTTTGTCGGTCAGCCGCGTCGGTTCGGCGGCGCAGATCAAGGCGATCAAACAAGTCGCGGGCCGCATCAAAGGCGACCTCGCGCAGTTTCGCGAGCTGGCGGCCTTTGCGCAGTTCGGCTCCGATCTCGATGCCAAAACCCAGGCCGTCCTTGAACGCGGGAAGCGTGTGGTGGAAGTTTTCAAGCAGCCGCAATTCAATCCCATCGCCGTGGAAGTTCAATCGTCGGTGCTATGGGCGGTGCAAAACAACTTCATGGATGACGTGCCGGTGGACAAGATCAAGGATTTCCAGGCGAAGCTCACGGACTTCCTCGACACGCGCAAGGCCGACTTGTTGGGGAAGATTCGCAAGGAAAAAGCCATCAGCGACGCCCTGGCGGGCGATTTGAAGACGGCGGTCACGGAGTTCAAACAGACTTATCGGTAAACGGCTGAAGATGAGTAAACTTGAAGTCGCAAATTGCGACCTCAAGATGGCAGACCGGCAAACGACAGATGTTTATGGCGAGTGAAACAACGTACGCTCCGATCCGACGGATTGAGGATTTGATTTTCCTCGTTCGCGGCCAGCGTGTGATGTTGGACTCCGACTTGGCCGCAGTCTATGGCGTGTCGGTCAAACGTCTCAACGAACAGGTTGGCCGGAATCCCGACCGATTTCCGCCAACCTTTGGCTTCCAACTCGTCGAAAAAGAGTGGGATTCTTTGAGGTCGCATTTTGCGACCTCAAAGGGACGTGGCGGCAGACGCTACCTCCCGTGGGTGTTCACGGAACACGGCGCGTTGCAACTGGCCAGTGTTTTGAACAGCAAGATTGCCGTCGAGGCCAGCATCCGGGTCGTCCAGGTTTTCCTCTCGATGCGCGAACAACTGGCCGCGCACAAGGATCTCGCCGGGAAGCTGGCGGAGTTGGAATCCCGCATTGAAGGTCACGATTCGGCGATTCAGAATTTGTTCGAAGCGATCCGGCAATTGATCGAGCCGCCGCTTCCGGAAAAGCGGCGACGGATCGGGTTCATGCAGGAAACCGCGCCGCCGTATCGAGTCCGGGTGAATCGTAGAAGATAATTTTTCATGCCCAGCACACGCGACATCCGCCGGCGCATCAAGTCGATCAAGAACACGGCTCAGATCACGAAGGCCATGCAGATGGTGGCTTCGTCGAAGATGCGCAAGGCCCAACAAGCCGCAGTCGCGGGCCGTCCTTACGCAGACCTGATGAACAGGGTGCTGGCGGAGGTGACGAAGGATGAGAAGGAATTCACGCATCCCCTGCTGGAAACCCGTGAAGTGCGCAAACGCTGCGTAATCGTCATCAGCACAGACAAGGGCTTGTGCGGATCGCTCAACAGCAACCTGCTGCGCGAAGCCGCGAAGTACGACAAGGACACGACGGCTTACATCACGGCGGGGCGCAAGGCGTCGCAATTCGTCGCACGCACCAAGCGCCAGCTCGCTGCGGAATTCACTTACAAGGACGCGCCCCTTTTCAGCGAGGCGCGCGCCATCTCCAAATTCGCGCGTGATATGTTCACAAAGGATGAAGTGGACAGCGTGGACATCGTGTTCACCAATTTCATCTCCACGCTGGCGCAGCGGCCGGAAGTCGTGCAACTCCTGCCCGTTGGCCAGATCAAGGCGGTGACGGCGGGCGTTCACGGACACGAAATGGACGCAGAGCTCTCGAGCGCGGGCGGTGTTGAATACATGTTCGAACCTTCGGCCGCGCTGGTATTGGGCGAACTACTGCCGCATTATTTGAATTTCCGGATTTACCAGATTTTGCTCGAAGCGAAGGCGAGCGAACACAGCTCGCGCATGGTGGCGATGAAGAACGCCACCGACAACGCCAGGCAAATCATCAAAGACCTGACGCTCGAATACAACAAGCTGCGGCAGGCCAACATCACCAAGGAACTTTTGGAAATCACCA
>CAZNOE010000608.1:0-4180 GCA_964574525.1 uncultured Bifidobacteriaceae bacterium | reverse complement strand
GCGCGCGAATGACTGAACCTTGCGCACGGGCAGTTCGACGACACGGCCAAGCCGGGTTCGGTTACGACCCGCAGTTTTTGCCGGACGGGTTCTCGCAGACGTTTGCGGAACTGGGCGAGGAAATAAAGAATCGGCTGAGCCATCGCGCTCTGGCACTGGCGAAACTAAAGGACTGGCTCGAAGAACACGGTGAAGTCGCGCCGCGCCCGAGAACATCTCGCTGAACCGAGCGGCAGGCTGGCCGGAACGTTTCCAAGCCTCCAGCGGTAGAAACGGCCTCGGCACGGATTGACACTGCTGGTCCGGAGCATGGCGGCACGAAAAAATTCCGCGAAAAAGCCTGCAAAATCCGAAGCGGCGGCTGCTTGAGCCAGAATTCCCTGAGCCAGAATTCCCTTGCAGTCTGCGCGCGCTCCCGTTACAATAGTCGTGTTCCTATGATTCGCGCCTCAGAACCTCGGACCGTGTCAGCATCCGTCGGGAATCCTCCCGCCTTCCAGTCGTTAAATGTCTGAAGATGAAAATTGCACTGGTCCCAGTCGAACGCACCCATAACAAACCCAACAGCCAATAAAATCGAAAGGAATCCAATGAGTCACAAAACGGCTTTGTCGTTTTATTCAGCGTGCCTGTTGCTCGGGGCCGCGAGCTCCCATGCACAGCCCGCTTTTCCCCCACCACCCGGCGGGTGGACTTACATATACAACGGCGATCAGTTGCTCGTCGGGGCGGCCGGCAGTGGGTATGCGAATCTAGACGGCACCTGGACGCACGACAACGGCTCGGACGAATGGGATGGTTCCCAGATAGGAGGGGTCTTCGATGCCACGAACCGGCCAGGAGGAGCGTCCTTGGGCACCAACGCCGGCGTGACTTACCTCCGGATGCAGGACGTTGGAGATCCTCGGGATTTCAACTACACAACCAACAACTTCAATGATCCTGGCAGCAACCGGAAAGTCTATCTCGGTCACAGTATTACCACGGATACTCCAGCCAAAGCCCCTACGATCATGCGGACTGGAGTGACGCTCACCTTCCGGGCCCGCATCCCCACGCTGGCCAAGGCAGGCGGACCGTTGGATCCGCAGATGCGTGATGGCCAGGGTGGGTTGGGCTTCCTGCCGTATCCAGTTGGAGGCGATGGTTATGTCACCAGCGACGGCGGCAAAGGTAACTTTGTCATCCGCGAAGGCGGTAACGGAGTGGATGTGCCAGCCGCGGCCATCGCGTTCTCCCTCACGCAGACCAATGACACCACCGGTGGCGCTCTCACGCCCGTAGCCGGCTTTGCCGGACTGACCTTCAACGAATTCAGCGGCAACGTACCCAGCGCCAACGTCAACTTCGGACAGGGCAGCAAGACCAACGTGGTGGCCTTTGACCCCACCGACTGGCATGAGCTTTATATTGTGATCCGTGACGACCCGGCAGACATCGGCAGCCACGAGGCCTTTATCTTCCGGGATGGCATTCTGATCCCAGCCGTGTTCAAGATCACGGGCGGAACCGGGGCCGACCTACCCGATTCCTTCCTCGCTGTGGGCGGCTCGGCTACACCGCAGAACTGGGCGCTGGATGTTGACTGGTTCGGATACAAGGACGAAGCGGTCTTTCCTCCCGGGGCCCTGTTGCCGCCATCTATTTTTGGCTTCGCGCCGGCGGATCGCGCCGTGTACTACCCGGCGGCAAGCGGGATGAAGTTCAGCGCCTCCGCACTCATGCCAACCAACACCTTGCCGGCCTCAGGCATCAGGGTGACCGTGAACGGCCAGGATGTCAGCGGCCAGCTTGTGCTAACAGGCAGCAACACCAGCCAAAGCCGGAATGTGACTTACAATGGACTCCAGCCCAATAAATTCTACACGGCCACCTACATCGTCACCGACTCAGCCGGCCTGAGCGCAACCAACGATATTTCCTTCGATACCTTCGTCGAAGCGCAGCTCAAGAGTCTCGAAACTGAAGACTACAATTTCGGCGGAGGACAATATTATGACAACCCTGCCCCGAACACCTATGTCGGCACGCCAGGGAATATCAGCGTGGATTTTTCGGACACGACCCCGAACAACATCGGGTTGTACCGGGCAGATGCAGTGGATATGGCAACAACGGCGGACCTCGCCCGAACCAACAGATTCCCCGCCGGTTCCGGCCTGATTGATTATGACATCACCGCCATCGTGAACGCCGAGTGGTGGAACTACACGGCCAGCTTTACCAATCCGCCCTACAACGTCTGGTTACGCTATGCCAGCACGGCGAACCGCCAAGTGCGCCTGGATCGGGTCATAAGTGATCCCAGTCAGACAAACCAGATGCTGCAATTCGTGGGCATTTTCAACACTCCCAGCAGCGGCGCTCTGACGAGGTACAGTTACACCCAGCTCACGGACGTGCAAGGCAACCCGCTCGTTCTACCATTCGGAGGAACGAACACCTATCGGCTCACTGCGCTGGGCGCAAATGGCGATCTAGTGCTCAACTACTTCTTCTTTGTGGCCGGGGCCACGCCGCCAACCAATCCGTCAGTCACCGTCACCCCATTGCCCAATGCCGCCGGCGTACGGGGTGACGCGGCAGTCGAAGCGACCATCTACGACGGCAGCAACCCGGTGACCGTGGGCAGCGTCAAGCTGCGCGTGGGCGGCTCTGAGGTCGCTGCCAACGTGACAAAATCGGGCAGCGTCACGACGGTCAAGTATCCTCCTTCACCACTCTGGTCGCCCGCCGGCACCAGCAATGCCTTGAGCCTCACTTACAATGATGGAACAGACCGGACAAATAATTGGTCGTTTACGACGGCCAACTACCCGGTGCTGACCCCGGCGATGAAGGTGACCAACGCGACTGTCCCGGGCTTTGTGTGGCGCATGCACCAGAACGAAGCCAACCAGGAAACAAGCGTCCAGAAGGCGCTCAACGCGCTTTCGGGCGCGCTCGGGCTGCCGAATCTGGCCGAGCCCAGTGCGCAAGGACCGGCTTCCGCTCCCGGTACGCCGGCCAACCCGGGCAACGGAAGCATGACCTTTAACATCCCGACGGTTATCAACGTGTCTCAAATAGCGGGCACCTTATTTGGTACATTTGGGCCCGATGAGCAGATGCCAGGGATCCCGGGCACGACGCTAAGCGACAACGGCATCTCGGTTGAGATCACCACGCTTGTGCAGTTAGCGAGCGGCTTCCATACGATGGTAGTGAACAGCGACGATGGCTTCCGCACGACCGCCGGCTTTTTGAACGACAGCCCGATCGTGATGGGGATCGTTGACGGCGGCAGAGGGAGTGCGGACACCGCCTTCAACTTTGCGGTCCAGGAAGCCGGTGTCTATGCCTTCCGGACGATCTATTTCGAGGGTGGCGGGGATGCCAATATCGAGTGGTTCACCATCAAGGCGGATGGCTTGCGGGTATTGATCAACGACACCGCCAACGGCGGCGCTCCGGCATTCCAGCAAGGAACGATTCCCAGCCAGCCGTCCGTCACCAATGTGGTGGTATCTGCCAGGCTCAATGCGAGTGGCCAGGTTGTCATCGAGTGGAGTAGCGGCACTTTGCTGTCTGCTGACGCTGTCAACGGCACCTATCTGCCCGTGGCCGGCGCCGCCAGCCCCCACATCGTCAATCCGGCTGGCGCACCGCGAAAGTTCTACCGCGTCCAACAGTAGGGCGATATTCGGAAGAACAGTTACGCGACTGCCGGACCTCTCCGATGAGCGAGGTCCGGCAGTTTGCATAATTTGATCGCCGGCACGAGCAAGCTGCGGCACGATGGTCATTTTCCAGGCAGGGGACCACAGCGGCTCAGCGAGTTTCCAGGACTTCAGACACTCTTGTTGGCAAGCCCGCGAACTGGAAAAGCAACTGGCTCTGATCCGTGACGCAGTGTAACTTGTGGCCGCAGTGTGCTCAATGGATTGATGAATGTTCCAGGTCTGGCGCGCCCCGCCGACTTCTGTTAGATTGGTCTTCAGAGGCCCCTGGGGTAGTGCGCGAGAAATGCCGGGCCGCAACATGAGACAAATGAAGTTGTTGGTTCGAGCATTCATCGCGGTCCAATTCTGTTGTTGTTTTGCTCACGCGGCCAATCTCACCACGACCAACGTTCAGATCGGCGGTACCGACTGGACTTATGCCATTTGGAAAACAAATGGCACGGGCACAGCCGTGTCGC
>CAZNOE010000607.1:0-4181 GCA_964574525.1 uncultured Bifidobacteriaceae bacterium | reverse complement strand
GGTGGTACTTCTTCCAAAGGTCCAGACGGTCCTGCACGTTCTGCAACCATTGGCCGGCCATCTCCTTCGAGTTCTGGTCGTTCAAGGTGCCGGCCCGGTGGTGCCCAAAGAACTCGCGGATGAGCGCCAGCTTGCGGTCACCCACGGCGGCGAGTTCCTTCTCGTAGTTGCGGTAAACGGGCCAGAACTTCTCCGCCTCGGCCGCGGTGAGTTTCATCACCTGGTTGAACGTGTGAATTTTGTAGGTGTTGAAGTCCGAGCGCAGCACCTCCAGTTGGGCGCGCGCGTCGTCCGCCGTGAGGCTGGCCTTCGGTTTGCCGGAGGTCGCGCAACCGGGCAGCAGCAGGCTGCCAGCGACAAGGATGAGGGAATAAAAAATGGGTTTCATGGTGATGCGTTTCGTTCGGGTGTTTGGACCTTGTGTGTCGTCCACCGTGAGGCTGTCTTTCGGTTTGGTGTATGTGGCGTAACCGTGCAGCAGCAGGCCGCCGGCGGCGAGGAAGAGGAAATCAACAGTGGGATTCATGGTGATGCGTTTCATTCGGGTGTTTGGACTTATTTGTTCAACTTGGAATCCTTCCAATACTTGGTGCCTTGAACCGTCGCCTGGAGGGCGATGCCGCTTTCGGTGAACTGGTAAACTTCCATCCCGCCGCGCGTGGCGAGGTTGGCCCCGGTGGCGTCTTTCTTTTCCGTGCCGACGGCGACCGAAGTGGAACTGCCGGCGGACACCGTGCCATCGGTGAAGTCCACGCTGCCCTTGACGTTCTGCTCGCCGGCGACGCCGGTGTTCTCGTATTTGGCCGCGGCGTCGGCCTGGCCGCCAAACTGCCAGCCTTCCTCGATGAACTGCTTCATCACTTTGGCGTCATGGAACACGAAAATGACCCGCACGTCCTTGACCCCCGCGCCGATGCCGCCGCCCAGCGACTTCATGCGCATGAAAGTTTCCTTGCGGGCCTTGTTATCCACCAGCACGCCGTAGCCGCTGGAGCTGGCGAGCAGCAGCAGGTTCACGTTCACCTGCTTGAAGGTGGCGTAGCCGGCGGACTGCTTGAGGAGGTTCTTCATGTCCGGGTTGGTGGCGTAGAGTTGCTTGATCATCTCGTCGCGATCCTTGCGGATGGTGGCCTTCTTCTCCGCGTTGCTGTCGCCCTTGGGGCCGAACAGACCCGCCGGCGTACTGGAGGCCAGCGCCAGGGTCAGCGTCAGACAAAGAATTCGTTTCATTTTATTGTTTTTCATCCGGCTCGGATTTTGTTCTGCAACAAAGTTTTGTCACCTGTTTATTTCTGGTTTGGCTTTTCGGGTTGAACAAGACGCCCCAGAGGAAATGGAGAAGCCGTTCCCCGTCTCTCTGTTTGCTCCTGTTGAAATCTGTTCATGGTTCGTCGTTCTATTTTTTCGATGTCCGGCAACGGCGCGCTAACGCCCGAGATGGTTGAGCGCATTGCGCATCGGCTCGCTGGAGATTGCCACCACCCCACCGAACGGGCGGTCCAGTTCGAGCATCAGGAAAATCGCGGCGCACACGGACACCGCCGCGGCCATTAGCGCCGTGATCGCGGTGCCGTTCCGCGGCGCGAACAGGCCGAAGCTCAAAAAGATGATCGCCAGCCAGAAGACCACGACGACCAGGAGCGGCTTGGAGATGGCCGTGCCCGCCTGCGCGAAAAGCAGCCAGTACATCTGGCCGAGCTCAATCGTCATTTGCATGGCCTGGGACTTCGCCGCGCGCTGCGCGTCGGTTTGAGGCGACAGTTTTTGGAGGGCCTCATACAGTGCCTGCCCCTCCGACGCGATAGGCTCCAGTTGGGCTGGCTTGGATTTGACGTCCGGCCAGATGCGATCAATCACGCGCTCCAGACCCGCGCGCAACACCGCACGGGCTTCGGTCGTATCCGGGCCGCCATTGGCCAGCACGCGGTCGAGGAAAGCGACCTTGGCCGCCATCTGGATAACCTGGCTCCGCTGCGCGTCATACGAGCCCTTGGCCGAGGCGACCAGCAGTCCGAGGACGAGGGCCGCCGTCGTTGCGACCAGGCCCATGGCGAGTTTCACCACGTCTTTTGTGTCGGCGCTCAGGTGATGCTCGGGCAGCACGGCGCGCAGGAGCATGCCCAGCGCGGCAGCGCCAAACACACACGCGAAACCAAGCAAGGCAATGTTGGTCGTGCTCATGGGAATGACCGGAGTCGTTGCATGGCGGGCTTCAGAACTTCACTCCGAGTGAGAGGTTCAAGCGGACATCGCTCTGTTTGGGCACCACACCGGCGGCGTCGGGCTGCGGGTTCTTCGTGCTATCCCAAGTGATTGAGACGTCCAGGTCCAGGCGGCGGGTCAATTTGATTTCGAATACGGCCTCGGCGTGCTGAATGAGGCGGCCGGCCTGTTCGCTGACGACCAGCGCCTGGTAGTCCAATTCGAAGTCCACGCGCTTGGTGAGTTCCATTTTGAAGTGCGAGCCCAGGACGAGCGCCGGCGTGGAACTGCGCGTCGGCTGGCCCGTTTCCACGGTATTGAAGCTCGTGCGCTGGTAGGCCGGGCCGCCCAGCACCAGCCACTCCGTCCTGGGGTTGTCAATCAGGTAATAGCCCAGCCCAGCGCCCAGGGTGATGCGGTGCGCGATATTCTGAAAGGGATCGCGGTAATACTCGGCGAGCGGGGTGCGGATGAACAACCTCCGGCTCAGAAGTATGTCGAAGCCCAAGGTGGCATGGTTATTGTTGACGCTCTCAATCCCTTCGGTTTCCCCAAAATTGGCGGTGTCCTCCAATTTCAAGTGCGTGATGGGCGTGCGGCGCTCGATTTTCAACTTGGCGAACAGGTTCGCCTGCTCGGTGTTGCCGCTCGCGAGGTTCAGCCCCAAATCGAATTTGCCAGACCAGTAGTCAAGTTCCCGGCGCTCCCCCGGGGAGATGCCGATCAAATCCTCGCGCGGCAAGCGCACCCCGTCCGGGCCGGAAACCGTGACCCTCTGGCGGTCCACTTGCAGCGCGCCGGACGCGGCCTGCCGGTTGCCGTAGGAAACCTGGGCGCGAGGCGAGATCACCTGCGCCACGTCCTTCCAGTCGAAGGTCAGTTCGCCGAGTTCGTCGCTGTCGAACTCCAAGCTGCGGTTCTCCATGCCGTGCAGCTTGCCGCGCAGCCATTCGCCGGATTTAAGTTGAATCCAGTCCACGCCCTCGTCCTTCTGTGGCGGCGGTAACAGCTCCCACAACCGGCGCTTGGCGGGGGCGTTCGTGGTCGCGGTGGACGCGGGCGGATTTGTGATCACGACCGGCGCTGGCGGGACAAAGGGCCGGTTCGGCTCCCGAGCCGGCGACGGGGCATCGCGCTCAATTCGTTCAATCCGTTCGCGGGGGATTTCGATTTTCCCGACAGTCTGCGATTCGAAAATGATTTTCGCCGGATCTTCGGCGACGACCTTGCCAATGAATCGTTCGCCGCCTTTAAGAAAAACGGTGTCAGCCCCGAGACTTGCACAGACCGTCAGCATCATCGTTGAAAATGTGATGCGGTCGAGCCGCGCCAGCCGCGCAACATTCCAGACCGATCCAAACCAGGCTCGTCGGGACAAACCGTCGTTCCGCTCTTGGCACTCAATACGCATCTGACGCGTTCGGGTCACCGTGATCGGCCAGTTCCGCTGCGCTTTCCGCTTGAACTGCCTGAGCGCTGATAGCTACCGCTTTGCGACGCCTGCTTGTCGCCCCAACTGCGGGATTGCGCATCAGCGTTGAGCTGCGAGCCCACGGAACTCGAACTGAAACTGGACGAACCGGACTTGCCACTGGGCGATTTGCCCGACGTGGAGGTTGTGGACGGCTGGGCCGTCGAACTGCGAGTCGAAGTGGTTGTTGGTTGGGTGGTGGTTTTGCTGGTGCTGCGTTGTGCGGTTTGTGCGGACGTGGTCGCGGGCTTTTGCTGTTCGACCGACTGCCATCCGTCGCCCGAGTTTTGACTCCAGCCGCCGCCCGACTCATGTTTGTACACGTTGCCGTCCTTGCCGACATAGACGTTGCCTTCCTGATCCTTGGCGACGGCGCCCTGGCCGCGCTGCGTGTCCCAGGCAGCCGCGCCGCTGCCTTCACTGGTTCGCACTCCACCAACGGTACCTTGATCGGTGGAGCGATACCCGCCCCAAGCTTGCTCACCGTTTCCATTATCAGCGTAGAACC
>CAZNOE010000606.1:2418-4189 GCA_964574525.1 uncultured Bifidobacteriaceae bacterium | reverse complement strand
TGGAATGTTCGATCCGAACGACGGCGCATTTGTTGTGTTCAATCAGGACACCGGCGGCGGGGAGTTCTTCCAGTTTTATCGGTACGATCTGGCGGATGGCCGGGTGACGCTGCTTACCGACGGCAAATCCCGCAACCTCGATCCATCCTGGTCCAAGGACGGCACACTGCTGGCCTACACGTCCACGCGGCGCACCGGACGCGACACGGACATCTACGTGATGAATCCGCGCGACCCGAAGAGCGACCGCATGCTCGCACAGGTCGAGGGCGGAGGGTGGCGAATCCACGATTGGTCATGGAAGGGCTCGGAGTTGTTGCTGGGTGAATACATCTCGATTAACGAGAGTCGGCTGCATCTGTGCGATGCCAAAACCGGCAGGATGAAATTGCTCACGCCGAAATCGGCGGAAAAAAGTTCCTGGCCCGCCGGAGCGTTTGCCAAAGATGCCAAATCGCTTTTCGTGCGGACGGATCAGGACTCGGAGTTTCTTAGGCTCTGTCGCTTCGATCTCGCGACAGGCAGACTCACCCCGTTAAGCGGCAACGCGCGCGGCGACGTGGAGGCCTTCGATTTGTCACGCGACGGACGCAAGCTCGCCTTCGTGAGCAACGAAAGCGGCGTTGACGCGCTCCATCTGCTCGATGCGCCGTCCGGCAAGGAACTGCGCGCGCCGAAACTTCCGCTCGGCGTCATCAGCAGCATGAAGTGGCACGCGAACAACCGTGACTTCGCTTTCAGTCTGAGTTCAGCCAAATCTCCCAACGACACCTACTCGCTCGACACGAAGACCGGCCGCGTCGAGCGCTGGACTGAAAGCGAAACGGGCGGCCTGGACCCTGAGAGATTTGTCGAGCCAGAGTTGGTTAGACTGAAAAGCTTCGACGGCCTGGAGATTTCCGGATTCTTGTATCGCCCAGATTCAAGGAAATTCCCGGGACCGCGGCCAGTGCTGATCCAGATTCACGGCGGACCGGAAGGCCAGTCCCGGCCCACGTTTCAAGCGCGGAATAATTATTACGTGAACGAACTGGGCGTGGCCGTGTTGCTCCCGAATGTGCGCGGCTCGGCGGGTTACGGGAAAACCTTTCTCACGCTGGACAACGGCTTCAAGCGCGAAGACACGGTGCGCGACATCGGCGCGTTTCTCGACTGGATCGCGCGCGACAGCACGCTCGACGCGCAACGCATCGCGGTCATCGGCGGCAGCTACGGCGGCTACATGTCGCTGGCCTGCATGACCCATTTCAGCGGCCGCCTGCGCTGCGGCGTGGACATCGTGGGCATCTCGAATTTCCTGACGTTCATGAAAAACACGGCTGACTATCGCCGCGATTTGCGACGGGTCGAATATGGCGACGAGCGTGATCCGGCAATGGCGGAATTCCTGGGAAAAATCTCTCCCGCC
Source organism: uncultured Bifidobacteriaceae bacterium (assembly GCA_964574525.1). Taxonomy (GTDB): domain Bacteria; phylum Verrucomicrobiota; class Verrucomicrobiia; order Limisphaerales; family JADLHS01; genus WYBW01. The sequence goes on along the minus strand of CAZNOE010000606.1, from coordinate 2,781 downwards.
AATCACGCGGAAAAAATCACCAAGCCACTGTTCGTCGTGCAGGGCCTGAACGACCCGCGCGTTCCCGCCACCGAATCGCAACAGATGGTCAAAGCCATCCGCGACCATGGCGGCACGGTGTGGTTTCTCATGGCCAGGGATGAAGGGCATGGCTTCCAGAAGAAACGCAACGTGGATTTCATGTTCGAAAGCACCGTGCTGTTTCTCAAAGAGAATCTGTTGAGATAGGCACAACAATCGCAAAGGGAGACACCGAGAAAATCGTTGACGGCGATGTGTCGGGACCGCGCCGACAACATCACGCCAAACAACGCCGCGCCGTGCTCGCCGGCCAGAAAATCGCGCTGGCCACTGTGCTCGTGT
>CAZNOE010000606.1:0-2408 GCA_964574525.1 uncultured Bifidobacteriaceae bacterium | reverse complement strand
CGGCGATGTGTCGGGACCGCGCCGATTGGAATCGGGTCTTATTCAAAACTCGAATGGGAACACTTGCAACATGCGCCGGCAAATTTGCCGCCGCCGTTCCCTGCAAACGAGGCCACGTCGCTCGCGTAGTCCTGATTTCAAAACGAAATGAACCGCATCCACCCGGCAGAGAGTCTCCCAATCAAGTCCATCGGCGCGATCAAGGATGATTCCGCCCCGCGCTGGAGAAACGCCTCTGGGACGCGGCCGACCAGTTCCGCGCCAATTCCGGCCTCAAGTCCCGCGAGAATATGACTGCGGAGAAACTGGCTACGGCACGCTGGTTCCTTCGTCCCTTTGCAATTGGAACGGGCCACTTCCGAGACAAGAGTGTCGCCGCAAACCACATCTTTGGACATTTTGGGTTTGACCAGAATTCTTCCGGAGTTTCATTTGTCCCACAACCTTGGGTTGAAGAAGGTGATGTAGGGACGCAGATATCGCTATCAGCAGGTTTCGGACGTGTGGGTCTGCGGGGTAATCCGATTAAAAGCATTTTTGCCCGCAAGCCACTGTCCACTACCCGCTGAAGCTGGATACTAATGACACGTCAACATGGCTGCAGGTACTGTGCGCAGTTTTGGGAGTACGTTTTCGAAAGTACGGTCTTGATTCCGACCAAGGAATTTCCCTCTCCCAAACCCCGTTCGTTGGCAACATTTATGCGTAGCAATGGTGTGTTATGCCGTATGTTGTAGCCTGCTTTGCCCAAACAAAGATAGGCTCTCATCCGTCGCTGCGCTGGGTTCGCCGTGCCGAGCGTAGCCGCGACCACCGCTGCCGGTCCGTTCCTCAAAGCAACCAATCACCTTCTTTATGGCCTGGTTAGATACGTTACTCCTCAAATCTTCGAGCCCCCGGGTGCGCTGCAAAGCCGTGGAAAACCTCTCTGAGTCCAGACACCCGAGCGATACGGAGCGGATTTTTGCCAGCATGGACGATCAGAGTCCGCAAGTGCGTTGCGCCGCCGTTCGGGCCTTGGCAAAAGCCGACACCCCGGATGCGCAGAACTCCCTGGTCCGCGCTCTTCAAGACGAGTGCTTCGAGGTTCGCGGGGCCGCCGCCCGCGCGTTGGGCCGCCTCGGGGCCGTCCGTGCGGCTGGTGATCTGGCCGTCTGCTTAAGGGATCCAGACGCCGCCGTCCGCATCGCCGCTGCGGGCGCATTACGGGCGATAGGCTGGAAACCAACCACCCGCGAGGAGTCAGCCTGGTTTGAGATTACGCTCGGCAATACTCCCGGCGCGGCTTCCGCCAGTGACCCCCCGCCAGATGCTCTGTTCACCGAGTCCAATCAAGACACGAGCTTTTACCGCCGCTTGGCGGTGGCGGAGATGAAAGAAAGGAATGATCCACACAGGATAAACTCCTTGCGGGTGGCTCTGCGAGGCACCGACCTGCTGGCCCGCATCTCTGCCGTTCACGACTTAGGCCAGGTCAACGATCCGCAGGTCACCGAAGAACTATTGACGCTCTTCCGTGATCCGGACCCCGAGGTGAGGTTGGCGGCAGTCCAGGTCCTGGCGGGGCGTGACGACTCGCCGCCCGCGCACTTCCTAGGCCTTTTGCTGGACACCAGTCCCGAGGTCCGGCTTGCCGCGGTCCAGTTCTTCGGGAGAATACACGCGCATCAGATCACGGAGGTGCTTGTTCCCCTTTTGTCCGACCCCAGCTTGCAGGTTCGCCAGGCCACAGCCACCGCAATCGGGTTCATGGGCCATGCCTCCGCCATTGAAGACTTCGTGGTCAGCTTGGCCGACAGGAATAACCAGATGCGCTAAACCGTGGAATGCGCGCTCGACCAAGTTGCCCCTGCCCTGGGTGCATTCTGATGCCGCACAGCACGGGCGCGACCGGCTGGAAGCCTTGCCGGGCACCCGCCCCGCGCCAGAGTTGGCGCCGACGAGCGCGCGGAGGTCAAGAAGGTTGCCCGTGAACTCCTAAACCGTTTGAAGGAACTGTTGGTGCTCGACTGGCGCAAGCGTCAAGGCTCACGCGCACGGGTGGAAGATGCCATCAAGGAGGTGCTCGACACCGGTTTGCCTCGTGCCTACGACAAACCGCTCTACGAGCAAAAGTGTTCGGCCCTCTTCGAGCACATCTACGAAAGCTATCCAGCGGGGGTCGTGTCAGGTCGCGCCTAACTTCCGCTCACGCGACCCAATCCCCTTGTCATCGCGCCATCGAAAACTAAACTCCGCGCGCGCATGTTGGACCTGAGCAAACTGAATCCGCAGCAACGACTGGCCGTTGAGACCCTCAACGGCCCGGTCTTGATTCTAGCCGGCGCGGGCACAGGCAAGACACGGGTCATTACTTTCCGAATCGCGCACCTGATCAGCAAAGGCATCGCGCCAGGCAATATTCTTGG
>CAZNOE010000605.1:0-4189 GCA_964574525.1 uncultured Bifidobacteriaceae bacterium | reverse complement strand
AGATGATCGTGCGCGATGGCGAAGGCGTTCACCGCGTCGTGACCGTGCGCGTGAATGGCGCGAAGTCCGTGGCCGAGGCTGATGCCGCGGCGCGCGCCGTGGCCAACAGCGCGCTGGTAAAAACAAGCTGGCACGGCGGCGATCCAAACTGGGGCCGCATCATTGACGCGCTCGGCTACAGTCCGGCAACGGTCACAGAAGAGAAGGTGGACATCGGTTACAGCGCGCCCGGGAGCCGGAAGGTCCTTTGGAGTTTGCGTCACGGCCAGCCGACGAAGACCGCTTTCAAAGAACTTTGTGCCGCCGTTGCGCCAAAGGAATTTGATCTGCACGTCAATTTGAATCTGGGCCGTGCCGGTGCAGTGATGTACGCCGCCGATCTCACGGAGGAATACGTTGATTTCAACAAGGGTGATGTCACCGATCCCACCACACTTGGAGGCTGAACCATGAAAAAAACCGTTCTGTTGCTCGCATTGCTTGGACTCGCCGCACAACTCGCGGCGCAATCCACGAATGGCCCCTCAGCCGTCGTCGCCCCCGGCGCGAAGCTGGAAAAGCTCGCGGGCGAATTCAAATTCACCGAAGGTCCAACGTGTGACAAGGATGGGAACGTCTTCTTCACCGACCAACCGAACAATCGCATCATGAAGTGGAGCGTGGACGGCAAGCTCTCCACGTTCATGCAACCGGCGGGCCGCGCGAACGGAATGTATTTCGACGCCAAGGGCAATCTGATCGCTTGCGCGGACGAGAAGACCGAGCTTTGGTCCATCACACCCGACGGCAGACACACGGTTCTCGCGAAGGAATACGAAGGGAAGATGCTCAACGGGCCGAACGACGTTTGGGTGCGGCCTGACGGGGCGCTGTATTTCACCGACCCATTCTACAAACGCCCGTGGTGGGATTACGACAAACGCCCGCAGGATGGCGAGCATGTTTATTTTCTGAGCGCCGACCGCAAGACGCTCAAACGCGTGACCACCGATCTCGCCCAGCCCAACGGCATCATCGGCACGCCGGACGGCAAAACTCTTTTCGTGGCCGACATCAAAGCGGGAAAGACCTACGCCTTCGACATCCAGTCCGATGGCACCCTCGCGAACAAACGCCTGCGCTGTGAACTTGGCTCGGACGGCATGACGCTCGACAGCGAGGGCAATCTTTATCTCACCGGCAAAGGCGTGACGGTGTTCGAAAAGGCCGGGAAACAGATCGCACACATTGACGTGCCGGAATCCTGGACCGCCAACGTCAGCTTTGGTGGCAAGGATCACCAAACACTTTTCATCACGGCGAGCAAAGGGCTTTATTCCATCAAACTGCGGGTCAAGGGAGTGAACGCGGCAAAGTGAAAGCAAGGAATTGACTTTCCATCGTTCGTGAGACAAATGTATCACCATGAAAACCGCGACTATTCGAGACTTGCGAAACGATTTCAGCCGCCTCTCGAAGTGGCTTGAGCGTGGCGAAACCATTGAAATCATCAAGCGGGGCAAACCGTTTGCCGATCTCGTGCCCAAGACCAGTGGCAAGCCCAAGGTGTTGCTGGGCGCGACTCCTAGCCCCTATCCATTGCCAGCGGACATTGACGATCCCGTCGATGCCGACTGGGATGCGCTCAAGTGAAGTATCTTCTCGATACGAGCGCGTGGATGCGTAGCGCGTTGAATCCTGACACCCTGCCCGCCGCCATCCGGCAACTGGTGAAAGATCCTGATGAAATTCTCGGCTTGAGCGTCTTCAGCCTTTGGGAAGCTGCCAAGAAGCATCAGCGTGGAAAACTTCCCCTGCCGATGGACTTGCCTGCGTGGCTCAACGCTGCGGTGCCGCAACATTTGCGCGTGCTGCCGCTCACGATCGACATCATCGTGGAAGCAGCCAGGCTGCCCGAATTCCCGGTCAATGATCCTGCGGACGAACTCATTGTGGCCACGGCGCGCGTTCACAAGCTCACCCTGTTGACCACGGACACGAAACTCAAAGGCTACCGCCACGCGCGCATCCATTATTTCAAACCGGTGGAGGCAAAGACTTGATGCAAGACCTCATCGCCAGAGCCGCGACGCTGCTCGAAGCGTTGCCGTACATCCAGAAATTCAGCGGGGCGACGTTCGTCGCGAAATGGCGGCTCGTGCATGAACGCGCGCAATCCCGGCGGACGGTTTGCGGTTAGAGTTTGACTCCTTCGTAAACCAAGTCGAGCGGCAGCGTGAAGGTCAACGAATTCACCCGCAGCAGTTCATCCGGCTTTTGCACCATTTCCGGCTGCCATTTGTTGGCGCGGCGGAAAACCGTCGCTTCCATCTTGTCCTGCGCGACAAGAACGTACTCCGCCAGCGTTGGGATTTGTGTGTAGCTCAGGAATTTTTCCCGGCGATCGGTGCGCTCGGTTTCCGGCGACAACACCTCGATGAGCACTTGGGGGAAGTGCTTGAAGTAGCGATCGGTGTCGCGCGCGTCGCACGCGACCATCACGTCGGGATAATAGAACACGTCCTCTTCCAAAATCCGCAGGCGCACTTTGACGTCGGCGATGTAAACCTTGCAAGGCCTGCCGCGCAGATGGTTTCGCAGCGCGGCGGCTAGGTTCAAGCTGATGACATTGTGATCGTCGCTCGTCCCAGCCATGACATATGTCACGCCACCGACATATTCGTGGCGAATCTCACTGTGCAATTCGCCGGAGAGATAGTCCTCAATCGAAAGAAAAGGCGCGCTTTGGACCGCTTGCATGGCATCAGGTTTCTCCAAAACCTGGCGATTGGCAAGCCGCATAAACAGATTGCAACCCGCCGTCCAACGTTCTTTCATCTGCGCGATCAGGACTTGATTGCCAAAGAAAACGGAATCTTGTTCCCCGCGCGCCGCGTGTTATCCTGTGGGGACGGATTTTTAGACTGATTTGAAAGCACTAATCGAAACCAGAGACACACGGACGGAACGGGTTTTCCTCGTCGGGGTGGAGTTGAAATCGCGCGATGTCTCGTCCCTGCGCGATTCGCTCGATGAACTCGGCGAACTGGCCGCGAGCGCCGGTGGAAAAGTCATCGGCGAGGGCACACAAAAAATGGAGTCGCCCAACCCCGCCACTTACATCGGCAAAGGCAAGGCGACCGAATTCGGGGATTACTGCCGGCAAACCGACATTGATACCGTCATCTTCGACGACGAACTGTCCCCCGCGCAGAGCCGCAACCTGGAAAAAGTTTTCAACTGCAAGGTGCTCGACCGTACGGCGCTCATCCTCGACATCTTCGCGCAACGCGCCCGCACGCGCGAAGGCAAGTTGCAGATCGAACTGGCGCAGCTCCGGCATTTGCTGCCCCGGCTGACGCGGTTCTGGGGCCACTTGTCGCGGCAGTCGGGCGGCATCGGGATGCGCGGCGGCGAAGGCGAATCCCAACTCGAAGTTGACCGCCGAAAAGTGCAGGAGCGGATTGAAAAAATCACCCGCGACCTCGACAGCGTACGCCGCCATCGCTCCGTTCAGCGTTCGGCCCGCAAGCGCAACAACTGGCCGCTCGCTTCGATTGTCGGTTACACGAATGCCGGCAAATCCACTTTGCTGAACAAGCTCACCGGCGCGGATGTTCTCGCGAAGGACATCTTGTTCGCGACACTTGATCCCACGACGCGCCGGCTGCGTTTGCCGTCAAACCAAAATGTTTTGCTCACGGACACAGTCGGGTTCATCCGCAAACTGCCGCATGGTCTGGTCGAGGCGTTCAAGGCGACGTTGGAGGAAGTCGTGCAGGCGGATTTGCTGTTGCACGTCGTGGACATCAGTCATCCGCAAGCCGAGGAACAGGTCGCCGCCGTCAACGCGGTGCTGGCGGAAATCGGCGCGGGGGAAAAGCCGACGATCATGGTCTTCAACAAAATGGACAAACTCAACGGCAACGGCGCGTTGAGCCGGTTGCAGGAGCGCTACCCGCACGCCGTGGCGGTTTCGGCGACGACCGGGGATGGCGTTCCGTCGCTGCTGGGCGAGTTGGGCAGCCAATTGCGGCCGGCGCGGGAATTCCTCGTGCTCCGCGTGCCCCACGAGAAATCGGCGGTCATCGCGCGCCTTCACGCGGTGGGTCAGGTTATCGAGAGCAGTTATCGCGGCGCGAAGGCGCGCTTCAAGGTTCGCATTCCGCCGCAACACCACGACGAATTTGCGCCGTTCATCGTGTCGTAA
>CAZNOE010000604.1:0-4191 GCA_964574525.1 uncultured Bifidobacteriaceae bacterium | reverse complement strand
TGGCGCGGATTCCGCGTTACGACGCCAATCGCGGCATCAACACGCTGCTCATCGAGCGCATCAGCCAATCCTCCGCCGATCAGCGCGCTGGTCGCGCTGGTCGCACCGCGCCGGGCAAATGCGTGCGTCTTTGGTCACAGCCCGAACACGATGAGCGCCCGCCGCACGAGCTTCCTGAAATCAAACGCCTCGACCTCGCCGAAGTCGTGCTCACTCTCAAGGCCGCGGGCGTGGAAGATTTGCGCAAGTTCCGCTGGCTCGAAAAGCCGGATGAGATTTCTCTTACGCACGCAGAGGAATTGCTGCTGGATTTGGGCGCACTGCGTAGCCGCCGACGTGAGGAGGCGGATTCCAAAAATGACGAGAATGTCCGCCTCCCCATGTCGGCGGCTACAATCACCGAAATCGGCCGCAAGATGCTCGCCTTCCCCGTTCATCCCCGCTACTCGCGGATGATGCTTGCGGCGCAGGAATACGGCTGCGTCTATCAAGCCTGCCTCGTCGCCGCGCTCACGCAAGGGCGCGACCTGTTGCTACGCGGCGGCGGCAAGGACGTGCGCGATGACCGTGAGGATTTGCTGGGCGAGAAAGCCAGCTCGGATTTCTGGATTCTGATGCGCGCCTGGAATTTCGCGTTGAAGAATCAGTTCCGTCTCGACGCCTGCCGCAAGCTTGGCATCCACGCCGTCACGGCACGGCAGGTCAGCCCGCTGCTGGAACAATTCCTCCGCATCGCCAAGGGCGAGGGCCTCGACACGCAGCCGCGCGAAGTGAAGGATGAGGCGTTGCAGAAGTGCATTCTCATCGGTTTCTCCGACCGCGTGGCGCGGCGGCTCGATCAGGGCACGTTGCGCTGCGAACTCGTTCATGGCCGGCGCGGCGTGCTGGCGCGAGAGAGCGTCGTCCAACACAGCCCGCTGTTTGTGGCCGCCGAAATCCGTGAGATCGGTGGGCGTGACAACGAAGTGAACACCATCCTCTCGCTCGCCACCGCCATCGAGGCTGACTGGCTGCGTGAACTTTTTCCTGAAGACTTGAAGTCCGAGTTGCACGTCCAGTTCGATTCGACCGCGAAGCGCGTGCAAGCAGCCGAACTGGTGCGCTTTCGCGATCTCGCATTGTCGGCCAAGCGCGTCGAGCCTCCGCCAGCGGAGGCCGCCGCGCGCTTGTTGACCGAAGAAATTCTCGCGGGCCGTTTGCAACTGCCGAGTTGGGATCACAGTGTTGAGCAATGGCTGCTGCGACTGCGGCTGCTTTGCCAGCATTGCCCCGAACTGCAACTCCCGCCCGTCACCGATGACGACCGCAAGCACATCATCGGGCAGCTTTGCCACGGCGCGGTGAGTTACAAGGACATCAAGGAGCGTGAGGTGAAGCCGGTCGTGATGTCGTGGCTCTCGCACGCGCAACGCGAATTATTGGACAAGCACGCGCCGGAACGATTGTCGCTCGCCAATGGTCGCACGCCGAAGGTTTCCTATGAGGCCGGCGCCAACCCGCACATCGCGCTGCGCATTCAGGAGCTTTACGATGTGACGCAAACGCCGCGCATCGCGATGGGCCGCGTGCCGGTGCTCGTTCATATCCTCACGCCGGGGATGAAGCCGGTGCAAATCACACAGGACCTCGCCAGCTTCTGGCGCGAGCATTACCCTCGCCTCAAGTCCGAGCTTCAGAGAAAATATCCGAAGCACCTGTGGCGATAGCCATGAACTTTCTCGACAAACTCAACGGCCTGTTCCCCGCGCCGCGATTGACCCGCCGGCGCATCGTCGCCGCGCTCACCGTCGGCGTCGTGGCCGATTTCCTGCAAGTCGCCCTGTTGCCGCTCGAATGGCTGTTCGTCCAGCAAATCGTGGACGTGATCGCGATGGGGCTGACGATGTGGTTGCTGGGGTTTCATCCGCTGCTCCTGCCCACGTTCGTCGTCGAGTTTATTCCCATCGTTGACATGCTGCCGACGTGGACGGGGTGTGTGATCGCAGTCATCGCGTTGAGGAAGCGGGCGCAACGCGTCACCGTCCCGCCCGTAATTTCAACTGCCGAACCGCCGAAACCCAAAGACACGCCCGTTATAGACATCTGAAGCGTAACGAAACAAAGGATTGGATACTTAATTGAAGATTTGGCAAAGCCGGTTTGCGCCCGCGGACAGATCAGGTCCGCCGTGCCACGTCGGGATACTGTTTGACCATGCACTCAGGGCAAATCGAGTGGGAAAACTCGGCATCGGAATGGTCGCGGATATAAACTTCGACTGATTGCCAGTAACCGCGGTCATCGCGGATTTTTTTGCACGCGGCGCAGATCGGCAACAAGCCGCTCAAGGTTTTGACGCGTTGCAGGGCGTTCGTCAACTCGTGGATCAATTGCAGACGCTCGGCTTCCTCCCGCTTGCGTTCGGTGATGTCCCGCGCGATGGACGACGCACCGATGACTTTGCCGGACGCGTCCTTCACCGGGGAAATCGTCAATGAAACCGTGACGTACTTGCCGTCCTTGCGCACGCGAACCGTTTCATAACGCTGGGCATGCTCGCCCTGTTTGAACTTATCGAAAACTCCCGCCATTTCATTCGGGCGGTCGCGCGGAATCAATATGGAAACCGGCTGGCTGATTATTTCCAGCGCCGCATGGCCAAACATCTGTTCGGCGCCGCGATTCCAGCTCAGAACCATGCCGTCCAAAGTCGTACTGATGATGGCGTCGTCGGACGATGTCACGATCGCCGCCAGCAGCGCCCTCGATTCCTCTGCCCGCCGGTGTTCGCGCCGGATGATGGCGGCTTCAAGCTCCCGTTCGACGGCGGGCACGAGCCGCTTGAGATCGTCCTTCATGACGTAATCGTGCGCCCCCGCTTTCATCATCGCCACCGCTACGTCCTCACCCATCGTACCCGAAACGCTGATGAACGGCACATCCAGTTCCCGCTCCTGCAGCAGCGCCAAAGCCGCGTCGCCGCCGAACTGGGGCATCGAGTAGTCGGAGATGACGATGTCCCAATCCCGCTTCTCCAACGCCGCGATCATGGCGGGCTTCGTATCCACTCGTTCGTAAACGGGATCGAATCCCCCATCCTGCAGTTCTTGCACGATCAACTCTGCATCGGCTTCTGAGTCCTCGACGATTAACGTCGCAAGTTTTTTAATCATAGCCTGCCTGCATCTGGTTTTTTGACTTCACGCTCGTTGTAGCATCGAGAATAATCGCATCAGCCGTGATTGTCAAAAAACAGTGGAAGCTTTCGTTGCCGGACAAAGGCAAAGTTGCCCAAGGTTCGGAGTCTGGCAGTCCGTTCGTTTTCAACCCCGGCCAGGATCGTGGAAACAGTCGAGACCATCCATTGCCCGTTTTGCGGTCAAGCGTTCGATACGACCGTTGATACCAGTGTAACGTTTCAACGCTTCACAATTGACTGCGAAGTGTGCTGTCGTCCGATGGAAATCAGCGTCGAGTGCGAACCGGGTGAGGTTTTGAGCTTGGAGGTCCGTGGCGATTGATTCCGGAGAGCAGACTGAGAGCCTGTTTGAAAATCCGCCCGGTGAGGGCACCGGGCCTACAACTCATGGCAATTTCCACTGTTTCCTGTAGGCCGCGTGCCCTCACGCGGCTGGGGGCCGGAGCTTTCAAACAGGCTCTGAGCTAATTCTTTTGCCCTCTGAGGCCGCCTCCAGCTAGATTCCCACCAACAAAAATATGAGTCCAAACAAAGTCCTCTGGATTTACATCATTCTGCTCGTGATTGGCGGGTTGATTGGTTTCTTCAAAGGGAAAAGCCGCGTTTCACTGATCATGTCGGTGAGCTTCGCCGCCGCACTGAGCCTGTGCGCCGCGCAAATTATCTTCCAGGCCTACGTCGCCGACATTCTCCTGGCGCTGTTGCTCGTGGTCTTCGGCCTGAGGCTGGCCAAAACAAAAAAGTTCATGCCGTCCGGCATGATGCTGGTGATTACCCTCGCCGCGCTGGCCTTGCGGCACATCAGATTCTGATCGGAACGCCGGCACCACGGGAGAATTTCTTTTTCATCCTGACCGCCTCGCCTATCCTGCGCGGATGAGTCTGTTGCCATTTGAAAACTTGCCGGCTTACAAGCCGCGCCGATTTCTGTCCGCGCAAATTGATCTCGGTGAATGGACGCACATTGCGCCGTTGTTCGATCAACTCGAAGGCCGCGCCGCGCAATGCGCCAC
>CAZNOE010000603.1:0-4197 GCA_964574525.1 uncultured Bifidobacteriaceae bacterium | reverse complement strand
CGCCGTTCAAGGCGAAGATTTCCAACGCGGAACAATTGCGCGTCCACACGATGCTGGTCATCGGCGGTCGCGACATGGAGGCTGGCGCGGTGAGCGTGCGTCTCCACCATGGCGGCCCGCAAGGTGCGAAGCCTAAGGCGGAAGTCGTGGCGGATATTTTGGCGAGCATCAAAGAGCGGCGGGCGGATGCCGCAACCGGAAGTAGGCGGGCGCGTTCGTCGGGGGGAATGAAAGCTCGAAATGGTCACCGACCGTCGGCGGGTTGGTGGCGGCGGGATTCCACGTTGACGGTGGAGTGAGATCGGGGGTTCGTTCCAGCTCATAGCCCGTGGCGTTCGTGGGCCACGAAAGGACGACCTTCGTTCCATTCAACTGAATCGTGAGCACAGGCAGCACTGTGATATTGACGGCGGCACTGGCTTCGTTGTCCGAGCTATTCGCGTCGAGGCCGGTTGCGGAGACGGCGGCGGTGTTGAGGTGCGCGCCGCTGTTGGTGAACAGGAGGGTGAGCGTCGCGGTGGCATTGCTGGCGGAAGCAAGTGCACCGAGCTGGGCGGCGAAGATGCCGTTAGTGTAAAACCAGTCGCCTTGACTGACGGTGGCGGACTGGAATTGCGCTGCGGCAGGAAGCGGGTCGGTGAGATAGACGGCGTTGGCGGTTTGCGGGCCGACGTTGGTAACGCGCAAAGTGAACGTCACCGGCACGCCGCCAAAGGCATTGCTCGCGGAAACGGTTTTCGTCAGCGCCAGATCGGACAGCGGAGAAGGGCTGACCACGGCGTCCACATACGCGGTCTTGCCGTCTTTGGAAATCGTGATCTGCGTTTCGCCGCTCGCGCGGGCGGTCATCAAGCCGTTGGTTTCCACGGTAACGATGTTGGTGTTGGCTGAGGAATAGGTCGTGCCGTTGCTGGGGTCAGTAACGTCGCGAGGCTGGTCGAAATAGACGCCGCTGACGACGATCTGTTGCTGGTTGCCCAAGCGGGTGAAAGTAAAACGGCGCGGCGCGGCCTCCAGGTAATTCAAGGACGCATACGGTGTGACGGACAGGATTTGCGTGCCCGACCAAACGTTCGAGGCGCCATCGGTCGCATAATAACTCACCGGGTAATTGCCCACAGCGGCCAGCGGCACGGTGATCGTGAAATTGAATGGCGCGTTGGTGTCTTTTGCCGTGATACCACGAGCCAGCAGGACGACGGAATTGAAATTAGTTCCAGCCGGTTCGGAGACCGACGCTGTGATCGTCTGGCCCGAATGAACATCCGGGCCATCAGCAAAAAAGAGAAGGAAGGCTTCTTTGAAAATCCGCGACACGGTAAGGGTCGGGAACGGCGGCAACGATGGCGGGGAGTTCCAGCCGGTCGGAAAACCTTTCGCCCACCAGATGTGCGGCGGCGCGGTGAGATAAAGCAGCAGGCTACGGGAGATAACGTTGGCGTCGTTGGCCGCGCCGACGTGTTGATGATGAAATACAGTGGAAGCACTCGAACCGTCCAGCCCCGCGGCCTGGCTGTCTCGCGACACGACAAGGTCAGAGTCCTCGATCAGCGCAGCAAACCAGCCGCTGAAGGTGTCAGGGTAGTAAAGAAGGTCGAGAGTAGTGAGAATCCCCCCGAGTGGTTCCGGGAGTTCCTGCGCGAGGTTGATCTGGTTCGTGTAGTCACCGATGATCACATGCGCCGCCACATCAGTGACGCGCTGGTTCAGGTCATAGATCGCGGGGCTGGCGCTCGCCAGGTCGTATCCGGCGCCGGCCTCCGGCGGTTTTCCTTGCCGGATCATTTCACCGGCGATCAAGACGTGGACCGGGAACAGGTCATGGCTGTCGAGCCAGTCAAAAAGGCCCTTGATGACATCAGCTACGAACGCTCCGTGGTGCGGGGAATCAATCGTCACCAGCCGGTTGATGTCACCGAGATTGTAATTCTCCGCGCGCCGGTAATCCGCCGAACCGGCGTAAAGGCGGCTCAGCAATCCGCCCATGCTGTGCGCGAAAATATCCGCGCGCGTGCAGGCGAAGTTTTGTCTGCGGAGCGCGGCGCAGGCATTGGCAATTTCGCCCGGCACAACGGGCGCGTTGCTCGCAAATGAAATGGCATTCGAATACGATGGCCCGAAAATCTGCACGCCGACTTCGACCACTTTGAACGCCTGCTCAAAGTCAGCAAACGACTCCCGGCGGTTCGACCACAATCCATGCATGACAATCAGCGGTGGGCGGACAATGATAATGGACACAGTTTGCGTCGCCGGCGGGCCGGTGTTCGGCGTAAAGATGGCCTGCATGTTGATGACGCGCTGCATCAGCGCGGGAGCATTCGTCACGAACGGGGTGAAGAAAATATCCGGCGCGTGATACAATGCATAGGCGCGGATTCCTTGCGCGGTGTTTTGCGTTTCCGTGTCGTAGCTTCGCAGCGAAAGGCTGATGCCGCCGTATCCGCCGACATTGCCCACCGCCCCGTCCACGTCCGTGAAACCGCTGACCCCCGAAGCGCCGTCTGCCGCGCGCAGACTCAACGTGACTGTGCCGTGATTGGTGGTGCTGACACGCACGAGCAGACGCGACGCGCCATCCGCCACCAGGCCGCCACGGCGGGCGGAGAGCGAATTCAGAATGGCGGTATTGGTCGTAACGGTCGTGCCCGTGAGCGCGTTGGACGCAGAAGGATCGCCGGGGTCGAGCAATTCAATTTTGAATTGAGCGGGCGGAACGTTCGTGGGCTGGAGCAGAAAACCTTTGGTCAACCCGCCATTTTTCCCGTAGCCGACAATTTGGCCTGTGTCGTTGATGCCGTAAGCGCCATCGAGGTCCCACACCGGGCTGCTGGAAATTACGTTTTGCAAATCCGTCATCACGCCATTGGTCCACAACACGGCACTGCCAGAGCCGGCCACACCGACGATGTCGCCACGATTGTTCAGGCCGAGCGGCTGGGCCGTGCCGTAACCGCCGGGCAGGCTTAACGCCGTCATGGCGTTGGACGGCGTCCAAATGAACGGTTCCTTGGTGCTGGGGAAGTCATACATGTAGCCGACCACGGTGCCATCCTTGTTGATGGCGACGGCGACGCTGTTGCTACCTGCGCTGGAGTGGAGGTCGTGCATGGTGCCGTCCCACAGGAACGCGTGGGTCCGATTGCTGGAAGTTCCTGACGAGCCGACGATGATACCATTGTTGTTGATGGCCAGACCGTCAGCGTTGACCCAGGCACCGGCTCCGGCCAGCGAAGGTAGGGTTGTGAGCGAATGACCCACGACGATTGCGGGACGGTTCACCAGCGCGAGCGGTCCGCCGGGATAGATTTCCACTTTGATCGAAGTGATGCCGACGACCTCGCCGTGGATGTTCAGTCCGCGCGGGGAAAAGTTTGTCTGGTTCAACGATTGGGGATCAAGCGGCGAACCGAGAAACACCATGTTGCGCGCCGGCTGCGAGTAGCTGAAGAAACCGGCGAACTGCTTGTTTTCATTCATTCCGTAAAGCGCCATCGTGGGGACTTCCGTGGGTTTGGCGACGCCGTAATTGGTGTTGTTGAACCAGAGGAAATAGGGATAGTCCGTGTTGAAGTTTTCGCCCCAGACGTCGCCCTGCTGGGTGATGCCGCGCGCCTCGCTGCGGAACGCGCCGTTCACCGTGCCAAGGTCAACGACCTGGTAGAGCACTGCCGCTTCTGCCGGCGCCGCGATCAGTAGAAGCAAAGCGCCCGAGGCGACACTGTTAATGAACGAAGCCTTCATTGGGTTAAAGGGCCTTTTGATTCATGGCAAAAATCAGCGGAGTTGTCAGCAAGAAAGATGGGTGCTTTCGCAGCGCGAAGGGTTCAGCCGCTTCCTCATCAAACAATACTCCGGCAACTTCCCGCTCCGGCTTGCGCCCGAACAAGTCCGCGTCCTCACCATCGGCGATGAAGAACCGCTGGTGAACTACGCCAAAGCCATCGTGAACGAACTCCGCGCCAATTTCGTCCGCTGCGAGTCCGATTTCCGCACCGACCCGTTCAAGGCGAAGATTTCCAACGCGGAACAATTGCGCGTCCACACGATGTTCGTCATCGGCGGTCGCGACATGGAAGCCGGCGCGGTGAGCGTCCGCCTCCACCACGGCGGCCCGCAAGGCGCGAAGCCGAAGGCGGAAGTCGTGGCGGATATTCTGGCGAGCATCAAAGAGCGGCGGGCGTAGCGGCGTTGCCC
>CAZNOE010000602.1:0-4198 GCA_964574525.1 uncultured Bifidobacteriaceae bacterium | reverse complement strand
ACGTCGCGTTTTTGGCGGGCTTCGGCATTGCCTTCGTCATCCTGTCTGCAGCGGAAGGCGCTGGGCTTTCTTCTTGTCCCCGCTCACTTGGACAGTCATGCTGGTGGCTGTTGTGAAAAAGCGAATTCCCACCGGCCAGTTTCATGCTGATACGCTTCAACCGGGAATTTCTCCCACCTTCTGGATGGCGGTTCTGCTTGTGGTCTGTAACTGCATCGGGGCGCAACAGCCCGCCGCCCGTCCGCCTGCTCCGTTGAGTTCGCCGGTTACTGCGGTCGTAAACAAGTATTGCGTCAGTTGCCACGACAGCGAAGTGAAGAAAGGCGGGCTGGACCTCGACAGCCTCAGCGGTGAAGGCGTGACCCAACACCCGGATGTCTGGGAAAGCGTTGTCCGAAAACTTCGCGCGCGGCAGATGCCGCCGATGGGGAAAGATCGGCCGGAGGAGCGCACTTATGATGAGGTTGTGTCCCGGCTGGCCTCCTCGCTGGACCGCGCGGCTGCGAAGCATCCAAATCCCGGCCGGACCGAGACGTTCCGGCGGGTCAATCGAACGGAATATCAGAACGCCATCCGCGACCTTTTGGCTTTGAACATTGACGCTACCGCATTGTTGCCTAAGGACGACGCCAGTCATGGGTTTGACAACGGGACAGTGGGAACACTTTCTCCGACGCTCTTGGATCGCTACATCTTGGCCGCGCAGAAGATCAGCCGGCTGGCGGTCGGCGCGCCCCGCCGTGCGCCGGGTGGCGATACCATCCGAATCCGGCCGGACCTCACGCAAGAGGATCACGTCGAGGGGCTTCCCGTGGGCACGCGCGGCGGCGCATTGCTTGCATACACGTTCTCCCGGGATGGCGAGTATGAAATTCAAATCCGGCTGACGCGCGACCGCAATGAGGAGATCGAGGGCTTGCGCGAGCCGCACGAGTTGGAAGTGCTGTTGGATCGCGAGCGCATCAAGTTGTTCACTGTGGCACCGCCAGCTGACAAGAATTATGAAACCGTGGATGGGAAGTTGAAGGTGCGCATCCCGGTTAGCGCCGGTCCGCATCAACTGGGCGTCACCTTTCTAAAGAATCCTTCGCAGCTGCTCGAAACCCGACGTCAACCGTACAACGCGCACTTCAATATGCACCGGCATCCCCGCCTTGGGCCGGCCATCTACCAGATCTCGATCAATGGTCCCTACGAGTCCAAAGAACCAGGAGACTCGCTCAGCCGCCGCCGGATTTTTGTGTGCCGACCGACGAAGCCGGGCGAAGAAGAAAACTGTGCCGAACGCATCCTGTCCACCCTGATGCGCCGAGCCTATCGGCGGCCCGTGACTAAAGCCGATCTCGAAAAACCGATGGAGTTTTATCGCAAAGCGCAAGCGGAGGAAGGCTTTGACGCCGGGATCGAAGCGGCCTTGAGCGCCGTGCTGATAAGTCCTGAGTTTCTCTTCCGCGTCGAACAAGACCCCGCCGCAATCGCGCCGGACACGGCTTATCGCATCAGCGACCTCGATCTGGCGTCGCGCATTTCTTTCTTCCTGTGGAGCAGCATCCCGGACGATGAACTGCTCGATACCGCCATTCGCGGCGAGCTTCACAAACCCAAGGTGCTGGAGAAGCAAGTGCGCCGCATGTTGGCGGATTCGCGTTCCCAAAACCTGGTCAACAATTTTGCTGAGCAATGGCTTTATCTGCGCAACCTGGATTCGCTGACGCCGGACCTGCGTCTCTTTCCCGATTTCGATGACAATCTGCGGCAGGCGTTCCGCCGTGAGACGGAACTCTTTGTTGAGAGTGTCCTGCGCGAGGATCGCAGCGTGCTCGACTTGCTGAAGGCGGATTACACATTTCTGAATGAACGCCTAGCGAAGCATTACGGAATCCCAAACGTGTATGGCAGCCGCTTCCGCCGCGTCACCTTGAACAAGGACGATCAACGCGGCGGCTTGCTCCGTCAGGGCAGCATTCTCACAGTGACCTCTTATGCCACGCGGACTTCGCCGGTGATTCGCGGCAAGTGGGTTCTCGAGAACATCCTTGGAACGCCACCGCCGCCACCGTTGCCAAACGTCCCGGCGCTGAAGGACAACACGATTTCGGCCACGCTTTCCGTGCGCGAGCGACTGGCCGAGCATCGCGCCAACGCCGCCTGTGCGAACTGCCATAACCTGATGGATCCCGTGGGCTTTTCGCTGGAGAACTTCGATGCGATTGGTCGCTGGCGAACCGTTGAAGAAGGCCAGCCCATAGATGCAACCGGTGGACTTCCCGACGGCAGCAAGTTCACCGGTGTGTCCGGTCTCGAAGACGGTTTGCGAAATCGCCCGGAGCTTTTTGCGGGCACGTTGACCGAGAAGTTGATGACGTTCGCTTTGGGCCGGGGAATCGAAACCTACGACGCCCCGGCGGTTCGCAAGATTGTCCACGACGCGCAGGCAAGAGACTTTCGTTTTTCCTCGGTCATTCTTGGAATCGTCAACAGCACGCCGTTCACCATGAGGAGATCATTTAATCCGTGAAACACTGAAGCCGGCGCGTCATGCTTTGTGGCATAAAATCATGAAAAACGATGTGGAGGCCAGTAAGAATTCCAGAGGATGGCCATCCAGGCTCACCTCCACACCGGCCGATGGCACCGCTGCGCCAAGTGCCGTTGGTCCAACTGCCGCAGCAGCGCCAGGTTCTCCTCCGTCTCGGGACAGGGCGCGTAATCGTAACTGCTCCGACATAATTCCAGCAGCTCGCATTGAGGCCATACGCTGACCTGCGGATCGGGACGGACCCACGCGCACGTCAAAAACCCAGTGGTTTGGACTTTTTTTTAAGCCAGTCCAGGTCCACCGTCAGTGGCCCGATCTTTTTGGTGCAACGGCGCGATCCGTTGTTCCTGATCTTCCGTCCCGGTGGCCCCCGCCTCCAACAACTCCGGCAGGCGCCCCCGAATCGTCGCTTTCCAGTGCGTGACCTGGGTCGGAGGCACCGTGTACTCGCGCGCCAGTGGCGCGACCGTCTTAAGCCCCACCAGGGCTTCGAATCCCCCTTTGGCCTTGAAGGCCCCCACGGTGCCGTTTGCGTTTGGCTTTCATCGCTCTGCTTTCTCTCATCTCCAGCAGACCCACGAAAGTCTATCTTAACCAGTGGTCCAGTTTTTGGGGTCCACCTCTGTGCCCACAAAGATTCCGCGCTCTTTACTGCCGCAATGAAGAGTCAGGGCTTTTCGGTGCTTTTCTTCTCTTCCTTCTTGATGGTACCGTCTGGTGACTCGGTAACAGTTTTTTCCTTCTTTTCGACAGTGCCGTCGCTCTTAACCTTCTCGCTCTCTGTATGGGAAACTGTACGGTCACAACCCGTCGTTAGAAATGATAACGCGAAGGCCGCCGTCGCCGCCAATAGTGCAATCTTACAAGTTTTCATGGTTTTCCTTTCAATGTTGCCGATGTTTTCCCGTTGCCGTGCTTTCCACACGCTGGGCTTCTGTCGCATCGGAGAGAAGTTAGGACAGGAGGGGGTGCATTGCTATGGGGTATAACCCGTAGCGCATCTGGGCTGAATGACGCAAAACCGCGTTGCGGTTGGAGCGCGGCTGTGTCCCGGAAAGCGGGATCAGCCGCAGCACGTCCAAACGTCTTGCCGCGTCAAAATCATTCCCACGCCTCACCGCTATTCGCGCGCTGCGACTGGTCCGGCGAAGACAGTCGCGCTCCTTCGTCAACCTTTCCCACCGTCTCCCGTTTTCCCCGCGCTTCCGCCTTCATTTCATTTCGGAGCGACGGGACGCCAAGACGCCGGTCATAGACCGGCGCTACAGATTGGCACGTTGTAGCGGCGGTCTGTGACCGCCGTCGTCCCTCAAACTTCTTTCGGCGCTCACAGAGCGCCGCTACAATTTAAGCATGAACTCGGAAGATTATCCGCCAAGGCTCAAACGTCTTGACCGTCTCTTCGTCAGCTGTCCGCTCTACTTCGTCACCGCCTGCACCGAAGATCGCAAACAAATTCTCGCCAACACCAGAGTCCACGAAGATTTCCAAAAGTTTTGTGAGACAGGGCTGACGCGCGGCGTTTTCGTCGGCAGATACGTTTTGATGCCGGATCATTTGCATTTGTTCGTGGCGTTTGGCGAGGAATACGAATCGGCGCTCATAGAGCGCCGCTACAGCGGCGAACCTGTAGCGGCGGTCTGTGACCGCCGTCTCTCC
>CAZNOE010000601.1:1728-4212 GCA_964574525.1 uncultured Bifidobacteriaceae bacterium | reverse complement strand
CGGCCGCCTTTGACCCACTTCACACTGCCGTCGCACATGAGGAAGTTGCAGCCTTCCGCGCCGTGATTGTCGTTCTTGTCGGGATAATTGTTCATCGCGCCCGGCCCCTGGCGGTCGCCATCGAAGATCAAGTAAATATCCGTGGGCCCGAACACCCGCCCTTGCAGCCCCAAAGCCGGGTACTTGTGGACATAGCCCCGGACGGACGATTCCGTCTTGCGGATGGTCCAATTCATGAACGCGTTCGGCTCATAGCTGACGCCGCGCAAATCCACATCATAGGTGGCCGCGCTACGCGCTCTCCGGTACGGTGCCTGGTTGAGCAGGTCCGCCAAAACCATGCGGGGCCCGTAAGGCGCGGTGTTGGTGCCGATGAAATTATCCGTGGAAGGACAAACGAAGACCGACTGGGCCTTGGCGGCGGGGATGTAATCCGGGTACAACCAAACCAGTTCATCGCCGCCATCCGTCGGCGTGCCGGACAAAGTTCCTTTCCGATCATCGTGCGCGTACATGAGAGAGCCGAGGCCCATCTGCTTCAAATTGCTCACGCAGAGAAGCTTTTTTGCTTTTTCTTTGGCTTTCGCCAGCGCCGGCAGAAGCATCGCGCCCAGGATGGCGATGATGGCGATTACTACCAACAATTCGATCAACGTGAAGGCGCCTCCCCACAATGAGTGGGAGGTTCGCGGTAGCGGCCCAACGTGCGTTGGCGCCATGTGAACGGAGCGACTGTTGGCCAGCCGCTCCTTTGCGCAGACAACCTGGATTTTTTTCATAAGATAGAGTTTCTCTCTGCGATCTCGCTCTGGAATCACGGTCGCAACCGGTAGAACTTCGCGGTTCCCGACGTCGGCGCCGAGAATGGACTGCAAGCAGTGGCCTCAATCGTCCACGGCCCGGTCAGAGCGCCGGCGGATTGGAGCGTACCCCTGCCCGTCCATTCAAGCACGATGTTTGGGCCGGACAGGGTCACTGAAGTGAACGCTGGGATTGCGGGAGCAGGCGACGTGACCCACTGCAATTCCAAGCCGAACACCACGTCCGAACTGGTCAAGTCGGACTGATGCACTTCCGCCGCCAGAACATTGTCCCCCTGGACCAGGCTGGCGCCGGAAATAAGGACTGGCCCATCATAGTGATCTCTCCCCTCGTGACCGCTGAAGAAAGTCGTATTATCAAATGTCAGTCCCGCCGCTCGACCAAAGCGGTGGACCTCCGCTCCGTTCAAGTAAACCACCAGTCCGTCATCCACGACGTAGCGGACGCGCAGCCGGGCGCCCGCCGGGTTGTTCGTGAAATTGAAGTGGGTGCGGAAGTAATCGGTAATGATGTTCGTGCCATCCGCTCCGACCCGCGACAATGTGGTCCGGATCGGTTCGACCACAGCTCCGGTCTCCAAAGCGAGCAAAGCAGCGCCTTGCGGCCAGGCGCTGTCATCGAAGGACGTTTCTTTCCACGCCGTTCCTAGATTCGTGCCCGTATTTTCATAACGCCACTGCTGGAGGTCATCAATGGCAAAGAGAACAATAAAGTCGGGCCGGGTGGTGAAACTAAACGTATTGGTGGTGACGTTGGGCGGGGTGGCGTTGTCGCTAAACACCAGTCGGACCGACACCAGAGATTCGAGGGGAAGGTCCCCCGGCGGATCATAGGTGATCTTGGTGGCACGGCCGCCGGCAGGTTTGTCAATCTGCGGGGTGACCGCCTGGCAGTTCACGAAGAGTTGGATCGAGTTGGTTTGAACCTGTTGCGATCCATCCGTAAGGTTGATTTCGATGATCGCGTGGGCGAAACCTGCGTTGAGCCGGGGGTCGGAAGGCGCGCGCCGATGAGCGTGGGTTGGAGCGCTGAAATGGCCACGTCGAGTTCGGCGCCGAATACAATGTCCCCACTCGTTGCGGAGTCCTGATGCACTTCCGCCGCAAACACGTTAGTACCATTGAGCAGGGCAATATCCGGGATGACAAAAATCCCTTCATACGCATTTTCATGGCCGCCGAACAAAGTCAGGTAGTCATACGCGGCTCCGGCGGCGAGCCCGAAACGATGAATCTCGATGCCATTAAGGTAAAAGACGGCCCCGTCATCAATCACGTGCCGCAAGCGCAAATCGCCCCCCAGCGGGCCGGTGTAATTGAAATAAGTCCGGAAGTAAAAGGTCCTGACAAACTCCGAATTGTCGTTTAACCGGGAGATCCGCGTGCGGATCGGCTCGGCGGTGGCTCCATTTTCATCGGCGATGAGCGCCATGCCTTCCGGCCAGGCGCTATCATTGGTGTAGATCCGTTCTTTCCACGCCGTGCCCAGATCGGCGCCGGAGCGGTCGTATTTCCAGACCTGCACGTCGTCAATGGCGAAGAGCTTCACGGTTACCGGCCGGGTCGTGAAACTGAAATCCTTCGTGGTCACGTTGGGAGGCGACGCGTCATCGCTGAAAACCAAACGAACCGCGACCGTGTTCGTCGGCGGAAAGTTCGTGGG
>CAZNOE010000601.1:0-1628 GCA_964574525.1 uncultured Bifidobacteriaceae bacterium | reverse complement strand
CATCGCTGAAAACCAAACGAACCGCGACCGTGTTCGTCGGCGGAAAGTTCGTGGGTGAATCGTACGTGATCGTCGTCTCGTTCGGGACGGCCACCGGGTCCACAACTACGACCGGCACCACACTTTGGCCATTGACCAAAAGTTGGATCGAGTTGGTGTTGAGCTTGGTGGTGCCGTCAACGATGGTCACTACGATATTTGCATCGAGCGGCACGTCGGTCGCGCCGTTCAAAGGGCTGGTGGATCTGACGAACGGCACGTTTACGTTTCCCCAAATCACCGCGAGCCGCGGCCGAGCGGCGATGACCGAATTTTCCGAGGAGCTAAAGTCCGTGCCATCGCTCCCGGACGGGCGAAAGACCCAGCCGTAGTTGGTCTTGGTGCCATCCAACCAGGCTTGGAGCGTGCTTTGCGGCAGCGGAATGACGGTATCTGTGCCGCCTCCTGGAAAGGTGACGTCTGCGACTGCGGCGGCCTCCACATCATCAACCAGGATCCCATCAACCATCGAATCCCACGTGCTCGATTCCTGCCACGGCACAAGCATCTGATGCAGGCTGGGGTCGTCGCCCTGGTTGGTAATCCTCACGGTCAGCGTGGCGTTCAGAATCGTGGCCCCCGGCGGAACCTGATTGATAGCGGTCCCAAAGATGTTCTCGAAGCGTATGAGGAGATACTCTCCCAGGTCCACTCCGTTCTGATCAATTTGGATGGTGGCGCTGGCGCCGCGATCGGTCGTCGGCGTTAAATTACTGATGAACGTGTCCTGGGTGCCCACATAGCCGTTAACTCCTTCCTGGAATGAGAGGTCCTTCGGGCGCGTCGGGACAGCGCGCCAGTTATCTATGGTGTAGGCGGGTTCCGGATTGATGGAGCCATTGTCATCCACCCAGAGGAGATACAGAAGGGCGTTCGTGGCCCAAGCGCCTAGAGGCACCGTGCCGTTCACCAAGCCCGCAGTGCTGCCCGAAAGGGCCTCCACCACCGCCCAGGAACCGGTCGCTCCCGTCAGGCTGTAATAGACCCGGTGTCCGGGGATCTCCTCAACACCGGTCGCGCCGTTAGTCCCACGGTCGTATGAAACATCCACACCAATCAGGTCCGTGCCCGAGTTGTTCTGCAATGTGGCCATGAGCACGACGTACTTGGAGGTGGAAGCGGACGGGAGGGTCGCCAGGTAGTTGGAGGCGGTATTGCGCCGTGCGAAGACACTCGTGCTGATTGGCTGCGTGGAAGACGTGGGCAATGCGTTAGTGAAGTAGGCGGCATCCATCTTGGCGTTCACGTCTGCATCCAGGGCCGCGGCGGTCGTGATGTCGCCATTGACACCCAAGGCGTTGGTTGTTGTAGTGGACCAATCGGCGACCGCTGGAGTGGCACTAAACGTATTGGTCCCGGTGCCGCCAGGGAGGGGACCAACCGAAATGACGGCTTCCACGCGCGAGGTAAGGCAAATAAAGCCTGCTAGGAGGCAGAACAAGGTCAGGAGCGGGCTTAGTGGTTGCAGTTCGGTTTTCGGTGTTGATGGTTTCATAGCGGCTCCTTCCGTTTGTATTTTCCTGACGTTTGATCCTTTGTCGTTGTTTGGTTTTCGGTCGTTTCTGGTTTTAATCTTCGCTTTTCAGGCG
>CAZNOE010000600.1:0-4216 GCA_964574525.1 uncultured Bifidobacteriaceae bacterium | reverse complement strand
AAACTTTCGATCACCATCTTCAGGAGTGGATCGCGAAAGAACAGGGCTGGCAGTTCACGCGCAATGATCCGGTCCAATGGCGCGAGGTTCTGGACCGCACCGCGCGCACGGTTGCGGCTGAAAGTGTTTACGCGACAGTTCAAAGATGGTAATACACATAACAGCCATGCAGACCGAGTCGAAGACAAAGCAGCCGACGGCAGTGAAGCTTTTCCACGAAACAGCACGCGGGAGGATTCTGCTCGGTGATTCACTCTGCATGTTCCGCGAGGAGATTGAGCCGGGCGCGGTTGACCTGATAATGACCAGCCCGCCGTTTGGTCTAGTTCGCAAAAAAGATTACGGCAATGCAGACGCGGATGATTACTTGGAATGGTTTCGGCCATTCGCCGCTGCGTTCCACAAAGCACTGAAGCCGCAGGGGTCGCTGGTCATTGACATCGGCGGGTCTTGGGTTTCGGGGCAGCCGACGCGCAGCCTCTACCACTACGAACTGCTCATCATGCTGTGCAAGGAATTCAGATTCCATCTGGCGCAGGAATTTTTCTGGTGGAATCCGGCGCGTCTGCCTACGCCTGCCGAGTGGGTGACGGTTCGGCGCATCCGAGTCAAAGATGCGGTCAATTGCATCTGGTGGCTTTCACCAACACCGTGGCCGAAAGCCAGTAACCGTCGTGTTCTCCAGCCTTATTCCGACAGCATGAAGGTGCTTTTGGCGAAAGGTTACAAGCCGATGCTCCGTCCATCGGGACACGACATCTCCGATTGTTTCGGCACGGACAACGGCGCGGCCATTCCGCCAAACCTGATTTCACTCGCGCACACGGAAAGCAACTCGGCCTACATCCGTTACTGCCGCGAACACGGCATCGTTCCGCACCCGGCGCGATTCCCGCGCGAAATCCCGGAGTTCTTTATTCGCATGTTGACCGAGGCCGGAGACTTGGTGGTTGACCCGTTCTGCGGCAGTTGTGCGACGGGCGAAGCGGCGGAGCGGACGCGGCGCGAGTGGATTTGCTGCGACCTGGTCGAAGATTATTTGAAAGGTGCACTCGGTCGCTTTCAGCGAGGCAAGGTTGAAAAGTATTCCACTGCCAAACCCGAAAAGTCGAATGGCGACGACTCTTATCGCGCCGTCAAGCCGGGGCTTTTGTGGAATGGTGTGGAGGACGACGAGCCGCTTGCGGCAGACGGCGGCGCAAAGCGCGCAGTTTCTACGAAACATCCGAAAGCGGGGAAGGCGGTTTCATACCAACCAAAGCAGGCGTCGCCACAGATGGCGTTGCTGGACAAGCCACAGCCAGCAAGACGGAAGGCATCGTCCGGCAAGCGACACGGCTGACCTCACGGAGTTGAATGGCAAATCCAGCGAACAATCCACCAAGCACGCCCAAGAAACAGGCGAGCGACCTTCCGTTTGGCAGCGAGTTTTCCCCGTCACAAGTCCAACTGCTCGTGGTCTTGGAATTCGCGAAGGAACACGGTGGCGATTGGAAAGCGTTCGAGACAGCGGTCAAAAGCAAATACTTCAGTCAGAATGCAACCAGCGACTACAACCGGGGAAAACTCGCAAACAACACCAAGCTGGGCATGATTGCCTACGGTCTGGTTGACCGCGATGCCCGACTGACGGAATTCGGCGAAACGCTTTACGCACTGCGCGGCCAACCCGACAAACTCCACGCGGAACTTGCCCGGCATATTCTGCTGAACCTCCACGGCATGACTCTCGTGCAATGCTTGCAGGATATTCAGTCGGCGGGCGAGACGGCTGATTTGGTAAAGCTCCGCGAGTGGCTTGAGGAACGTGGCATCCACTTCCCGCGTGGTGGAAAGCATCCGAGCATGATGCGGCTTTGGCTCGAAAAGGCTGGTGTGTTTACAAGCGGATGGAACGTGAGCGCAGCAAAGCTCAAGGAACTGGTTGGGGCGAGCAATGAGGAGATTGAGGCTTTGGCTGGTTTGTCTGCGGAGCAGAGCGCCTACCTCAAGACGCTCGCCAACATGGTTAGCGAAGGCCCGTTCCAATCAAACGAAATCGAAAAGCTCGCCACCGCTACCTACGGCGTGCGCTTCAACGAAAAGGGACTGCCGAAGCAGGTGCTCTATCCGTTAGAGAAAGCCGGATTCGTGACGCTCGTTCGTGGAACGAAAGAAGCCGGGCGTGGTGCAAAGCCGTTTGCCGTCCAGCCAACCAAAAAACTGCAAAAGGAAATTCTCACGCCGTTGCTTGAACAACTCGAAAAGCAAACGTCTTCTGATTTGCGCCCGCTCTTGCGCAAATCCATGCACGACATTCTCGCCGATCTCAAAGCAGCGGACACGCACAGGCGCGGCCTGGCGCTGGAAGCGCTCGCCTTCAAATTGATGCGCCTGCTGGACATGGACTACGTGGCAACTCGGCTGCGCGGTTCTGCGACGGGCGGCGCTGAGGTGGATTTGATTTTCCAGTCCGCACGATTGGTCTTTTCGCGTTGGCAAGTTCAGTGCAAGAACACGTCGCGGGTGAATCTTGAGGATGTCGCGAAGGAAGTTGGACTCACCCATTTGCTCAAGAGCAACGTGATTGTTGTGATCAGCACCGGCGAAATCGGGGCGAGCGCTCGCGGTTACTCCAACAAAGTTATGGGCGACACCAACCTTTGTTTGGTGCTCCTCAATGGCGATGACCTTTTGGCGATTGAGAAGAACCCGGCGGCAATCGTTGACGTGTTTAGCCGAGAAGCAATTCAAGCCATGCGGCTGAAGACCCTTGAGTTATGAAAAGCGTGTTTGCGAAAGTAGATACCAAGACAACACCATCCATAGCAAAAATCGCCGGTGGAAAAGCGGGCACTGCGGCTGCGGCACGATGTCACCTTGATCCGCTGTGCTTCGAGGATACGCTGAATCCCTACGGTATGGATTCCGAACCGGACCTTTGGGAAGCCTGGCAGGATGCATACGAAGAAAAGTTTGAACTAAATCGATAGCCTTACCTGTGTTTCCTGGCCAACGCGACACCAGCCCGATGGTGGAGGAAGAATTCATGGAATGTCACGCAGCGGAGCGCGCGCGGAAGCTGGCGGAAAAGCCCGTCAGCCTGCCGTGGGAGCTTCAACAGCCAGACCGCCGCGCTCTTGATCTGGCCGTATTCGAGTTGCTGGGCGTGGCTGACGCTAAAGAGCGTGAAGTCCTGTGCAATGAACTCTACCGCGAAACAGCCGCGCACTTCCGCCAAATCCGCGTCATCGAAATTCAGAAGCAAGAGCAACGCGCCCGCGCCCAAGGCCGCGAGTTCCGCACCGATGAACTTGCTGCCGATTTGTGGGACGCACTGACCGAAATTGAAAAGCAGCCGGTGGCCGAATGGTTAGCCGCGCAAACCAGAGGCGGGCAACCGCACGTTATCCCCGAAGGCCATGTAAGCCTGCCTGAAGCCGACGACATGCTGGATGCCAGCACGGTTTTTTTCCGCCAAGCTGCCGGCGGCAAGGCAACGTCGAAACCAGTTCCTTTTCCGTCCCGCAGCCACGCGGAAATTGTTTTCAAGCTGGCGCGACTCGGCTTGCATGGCAGCCTTCGTCTGCCGGAAGCGGAGAGCGGCGCACGCAAGTTAAACGAACAAATTGATGCGCGGCTAGCTGCCGTTGCCGAGAAAGCAAACCACCTTGCCCGCAGCCGCACAAGTGACGAACGCAAAGTCGCCGACCTCGCGGGTCTGCTCCAACACTGGATGACTCACGGCAAACCAACGAACTCGCCAATGCAAACTTAGTTTCGCAAGGATTCAGCGAACTGATTCGACCGAGTTGACTTCTGCGGCCTGTGGCGAAATGAAGCATGAACGTAAATTCAACACCACTCGCAATGCCTTCCGTGGAGATTTACACGGACGGCGGATGCGAACCCAATCCCGGCCCGGGCGGTTACGGCGTGGTGTTGTTGCATCCCAGGAAGCGCGCCGAAGCCAGCGGCGGCTTTCGTTTGACCACCAACAACCGGATGGAAATCTTTGCCGCCATCCAGGATCTCGAGAATTTCTGCTTGAGTTCGCGGGGTTCTCGTCCGTCAATGTGTGCCGAACGCAAATAGCCCGTTTCCGATCCACGGTTTGATTTTTTTATGGTGAAAATTCCTGTCCTCCGCTGGGGCCAGCCCTACGAGAGCCTCGACCACGATAAAGTGGTCAACTTCGTCACCGGCGAAACGCTCGCCGAGGTGAGCCAGGCCAATC
>CAZNOE010000599.1:0-4225 GCA_964574525.1 uncultured Bifidobacteriaceae bacterium | reverse complement strand
CGCGGCGGTGAAGGTGAATCGCGTGGAGGACTTGCCGTATCGGCTCGAGCAGTTGCTGGGGTCGAAGAAGCTGGCGGAGATGGCGAAAGCGGCGAAGGCATTGCGACGACCGAAGGCGGCCCAGGCAATATGCGAGGAAGTGGAGAAGCGCTTGGCGGCGGATTAATGGGCATTCGCCATCATCGTGAGGGAGAGAACTCCGCGAGTTGCGGCGCGCGTTGTGCCCGTGAAGCCCGAGTGCGCGGCTGCGCAGCCATCTCCCTCTCTTCCGCGAAGCGGAGGAGAGGGTTGGGGAGAGGAGTTTTCTGTTTTGGATGCTACCCCTCTCTCCGGCTCTCTCCCCACTCATTCTTCGCGGGGAGAGAGGGAAAAAGCGTTGGCAGAATTCACAGGCCGGGAGAATGCCGAGCGTGGATGGTTGGATTTACCATCCTTCTGTTTGCGCTGCTGCCATTAGAAGTCAGTGCTGGCGTGCGCGAGCAATACACGCAACTTAAGTCCGATGAACAAATTGTCTTTTTCCCAACGATCAGTCAACGGGTCGCGGGTAAGGAAGAATGGCGCATCGAAATTCGCGGCTGCGTTTTCGAGCCGGAAAAGCGGCGCATGTTTCTGGCGGCGTTGCGCGGATCACTCGAACTGAAGCACGTGGAGATGACGGCCGCAGAGCAGGAGGTTTTCGACGAACGCGCCCGCCTGTTTCTAGTGGATCACGAGCGCGGCAAACGCATTTTCGTTCGGATTGGCGACAGTGTTTTGCCGCTCGGCAAGTCTCGAACCGATGGTGAGTTCGCTGGCCAGATTGTGTTGACCGAATTGGAAATCGCAGCACTCCGGGAGACAGGTGAGAGCAAAGACCGGCGGCTTCGCTTCGCCGCCGAACTGACGCCGGGAGATACTCGCGTGTTTGCGGGCGAGACGATCCTGCTGAACGAAACCGGCCTGAGCGTGATTTCGGATATTGATGATACCGTCAAGGTCACGCAGGTCACTGATCGGCGTGCCACCGTGCGGAACACTTTTCTCCGTCCGTTCGCACCGGTGCCGGGAATGGCAGCGTTCTATAAGAACATCGCCCGGTCGAATCACGCTGCGTTTCACTACATTTCGGCCAGTCCGTGGCAGCTTTACGCTCCGCTGTCGGAATTCATTCGCTCGAACGGTTTTCCGACCGGTGCTTTCGCGCTCAAGGAATTTCGGTGGAAAAACAAGACCTTCCTGAGCCTCTTTGCTGATCCGGAGAAATACAAGCGCGCCGTCATCGAGCCGTTGCTTAAGCGTTTTCCGGATCGTCGCTTTGTTCTCATCGGCGATTCCGGCGAACGCGACCCGGAGATTTATGCGGCCCTGGCGCGCAAGTATCCGGAGCAAATCGAGCGCGTTCTTATCCGCGATGTAACCGGAGAACCGCGCACCGCGCAGCGTTACGAAATGGTTTTCCGCGGGCTGCCGCCGGAGCGTTGGCAGATCTTTACCTCCCCGGGTGATTTGAGCGTATCATTCGAACCCACTGGCAGCACACCCTGATGCCAAAGCCCAGCCACATCGAACTGCCCGGCGTTGAGCCGATCCCGATCGTGTACGAAGACCGGTCGGTGCTGGCGATTGACAAGCCGCGCGGTTGGATGCTCGTGCCGTATTCGTGGCAAAAGACGAATTGGAATTTGCAAGCGGCCATCGTGTCGTCCATCAGCGCGGGCGATTTCTGGGCGCGGTCGCGCGGACTGAAGTTTCTCAAGTTCGTTCATCGGCTTGACGCGGAGACGACGGGGATATTGTTGTTCGCCAAGAGCCAGGGCGCGGTGGAGGCGTATTCGGAACTGTTTGAGGATCGGCGAATGGAAAAAACTTATCTGGCGATCATCCACGGCTCGCCGGAGCAATCCGAGTGGACCTGCCGACTAAAACTTGGTCCCGCCCCGGGTCAGGTCGGCCGAATGAAAGTGGACGAGCGCGACGGAAAGGAAGCGGAGACACATTTCCGCGTGTTACAAACGAGCGAACGCCGGACGCTGATCGAAGCCCGCCCGCTCACAGGGCGCACGCATCAAATCCGTCTTCACCTCGCCGAGTCTGCCGGGCCGGTGGTGGGGGATGACATTTACGGTCGCCGGGGCGATGATTCCGATCTGGCGCTGCGCGCGGTGCGACTGGGGTTTGCCGATCCGTTCACGGGGCGCCGCGTGGAGATTCGCGCGCCGGTCGAGGAATTCTGCCGGCAGTTCGGGTTTAAGATGCCTGCAAAGTGAAAACTGAATCACTCATGGAAACAGAACTCGCCAGCTTTGGAAGCTCGGCCATTCACGGAACGGGCGGCTACGCCAGCCGAGACATCGCGTCTGGGACGCGCGTCATCGAATACGTCGGCGAAAGAATCACCAAAGCCGAATCGCTGCGTCGCTGCGAACTGGACAACCAATACATCTTCGATCTCGACGACGAGTTCGACCTCGATGGCAACGTGCCCTGGAATCCGGCGCGTTTCATCAATCACAGTTGCGCGCCGAACTGCGAAGCGGAACTCGACGATGGCCATGTTTGGATCGTGGCTTTGCGCGACATTCCGGCAGGCGAGGAGTTGACCTACAACTACAACTACGATCTGGAGGATTACCGCGAGCATCCGTGCCGCTGCGGTGTGCCCGGCTGCGTGGGCTACATCGTGTCCGAAGAATTCTTTGACCACGTCCGCGGACAGAACGCGCTGAAACGTGAGGGGCAGTAGTCCAGCGCGGCAATGCCGCAACCACAGTAGCGCTGACGGGGGCTGGTGTTTTGGTCAGCAGCAATTTCAGATGGAACTGCTGGAACATCTTGGTGGAAGAAATGGTGCGACGCTGGGTGGAGCGCGGCGAAATTGGAACAGCGGCGCAAGGCCGACCCGGCAGGACGACGCTCCAATGCGTCGTGGCAAACCATTCCTGGCGGTCAGCGGAGCGACCCGGTCCGGAATCGGGGGCCGGCATGGCCGAACTTTACCCCAGCCTGCTGTGGCTTGGCGAGGAGGATGGAGGCGCCCGTTCGGAATCGCCTCGCCTGCGCGCGTCCGCCGGTGCATGCAGCAAAAGAATGAGCCGGGCGAACCGAATGAATGGCTCGCCCGGGTTGGCGATTACGGTTGCAGTCGAAAGACGCGGAGATCACTGGGCGTTGATGCGCGTGCTGTGAGTAGTCAACGCGAGCGGTCCGAACACCACGTTCAGATTCAGATCCAGAATCTCGACCGTGGACAGGGTGCTGTTGTAAGCATTACCGGATCGCTCGAACCTCAGAATTTCATGCACCCTAATGTAACTCGCCAGCACGCCCGCCGCGTTAAACTGAAACCCTAGAAACGTGAAGGTGACTTCGCGATTTCCGGTTCTGGCCCACGTTCCCTGGTAAATGTTACCCAAGGACGGAGGGGTAAGGCCTTCCGTCACCACCAGAGCTCCGCCCGCACCGAAGGTTAAGAGGGATGGGAAATGGACGGGGCCGCCCGGTTGCGGTTGGGTGATGGTCGCCAACCAGGTGCCTTCGATTTGCGGCCCGCGTTCCTGGTCGTTGTCATCCCCTGACCCTGCCGCCAGAGGGATAGAGCGACCGTGATGATTAACGCCACCGAGGCGAGTTTAGTTCTCCAAGAGGAGAACGACCGTTGCAATAACCCAGTTAGAATTTTCATACGATTCTTCTCGTTGTTCCAGGCGCGTGGGCGTCTGGATTTGTTTTGGTTCACCGACTGAAGGATCGTTCACACGAACGCCTTCCACTGGTTCCTATGACAAAGGCTGGGAGAGGTTACAGGAACATCGAACACTGAACGGCGAACGGCGAGTCGGTTTCGTTTGTTTCTTCTTCATGGCTTTCACTTTTCGGATTTCGAGTTGCGGTTTTCTTGCAGCCTTCGGATTTCGGCCGTCGGATTTCTACTGCCCCACGCCCACGCGATAGAAGAGCCGGGACGCGGTGGCGGCGTTGGTGTCGGTGAAGATCGTCGTGCCGGGCTGGCCGGGGAGGTTCGGGACCAGCAGGGTGAAGGGCGGGGTCGCCGACAGGTCCGTGCTGCGCTCCAGGAAATAGCTCACGCCGGCCACGCTCTGCCAACTCACGGTCACATCGTTGGCGGTGCGCGACGCCAACAGCAGCCGCAACACCGAAAGTGCGTTCGTGGGATCGGTCAGGCAACGCCACTCCTGCCAGGTGATGTGGCCGTCGGCGTCCGGGTCTGTGGCATCCGCCGAGC
>CAZNOE010000598.1:0-4228 GCA_964574525.1 uncultured Bifidobacteriaceae bacterium | reverse complement strand
ACGATGCACGGATCACTTTCGGAACGGCCTTCGCCGAGAGCCGTGCCCAGGGCGTAGGCTTCAATCGGATCACCCACGGGTGTGCCGGTGCCGTGCGCTTCCACGTACTTGACTTCGGCGGGGGAAATTCCCGCATCGCGACAGGCCTCCTGTACCAACATCTGCTGGGCTATCGGGCTTGGCAGCGTCAGCCCATTCGTGCGTCCATCCTGATTGGCCGCAGTGCCGCGAATGACGGCGTAAATGGTGTCTCCCGCCGATCGAGCGGCTGACAGCGGCTTCAGCACGATTGCGCCCACGCCTTCGCCGCGGACAAATCCATTGGCGCTGGCATCAAACGCCTTGCACCGTCCGTCCGGGGAAAGCATTCCCATCCGGCTGAACGCAACAAACGCCGCAGGGGTGATCAATGCGCTGACTCCCGCGACCAGCGCCATGGAACAGTCGCCTTTCCAAAGGCTCTGACAGGCAACATGCACGGCGGTCAGTGCCGACGAGCAGGCGGTGTCCATCGAGATGCTCGGCCCGTTCAGGTCAAAACAATACGAGATTCGGTTGGCCGCAATGCTGATGCTGGCGCCGGTCGCCGAATAGACGTCGGCCTTGGTGTGTTCGATCAGCGTTGATTGCAACATGGAATAGTCTGTGGTCGCGATGCCAACGAACACCCCCGTCATTGATCCCTTCAATTTATCGAGCACCTGGCCGCCGTCCTCCAGCGCCTCCGCACATGCCTCGAGCAACCAACGCTGCTGCGGATCCATCCAATCCGCTTCGCGCGGGGAGATTCCAAAAAAGCCCGCATCAAACCTGTCAATTCCTTCGATAAACCCGCCCCACTTGGAAATGGAACGGCCGGGCTTTCCGGGAACGGGATCGTAATACGCGTTCACGTTCCAGCGATCCTCCGGCACCTCGGAAATTGCATCCTTTCCCTCGCACAACATCTCCCAAAATGACTGGGGCGAATGGCTTCCCCCTGGAAAACGACATCCAATGCCAACGATGGCGATGGGTTCCTTCAGCACGTTACGTTTTGGCATTCTATTTACTTACTGTTTGCCCGGTTTGAGGCTCATAATACGCACGGCACTCGATACAGCCACGGCTCGTGAACCGACAAGTTGGCCCCGATGCGATCTTCTGCTCTGGCCGTCGCATTACAGAGCAAGTTAATTACTTTCCGTTGCGGTCCAAGGCAATCTAAAAACCGGCGGCGGATGCTGTTCGGTCGCGTCCGCGCACTCCCCCCGTTTGGAGTTCCGTCCCACGTGGGACGGAATGGCTTGTCCAATTACCGCACTTGGCCGCGTAATCGCGGAACTCCGAACGCAACGCTCCCTTGCTTAGACGAAGCCGCGGATGCTTCCCAAGGACAAAGGGCGTCTGAAAAGGCTTTTGCTTCCGGCTGATTTTCGTTAACGATTCATCCACCTGACGCATGGTTAGCGATTCAAAACAGTTGCTTAAGCGCATCATTTATCCCGGCCAGTTGCTGATGGGTTTGCTTCAGGCTGTCGTTGGACCGACGGTCAGCGCCGTGGCCGTGGCAAATTTGTGCTTCGCTTTCCATCCGGAAGACCGTCCTCTGCTTTTCTGGATCGTCATTGCGCCTGTTCTCTATCTTGCGTGGCTCACGATCCTGCTTTTGTTTTATACCCTGGAAACCAGCCTGCTGGGATACGTTTATGAGAAACCGGGGCGAATTCACGAAAAGGAAGACGGTCTGCTCAATTTGCCGTTTTTGGTTTCTGTGTATCTATATGGGCGCGCTCACTTTCTGTTCACTCTTCCATTCGTGCTGCATCTGGTTCACGTGCCTCTCTACCGCTGGCTCATTTACCGGTCCTATGCCATCCGAACGATGCTGGGCAAAAATTGCTGGATCACTTTCGGAGTTTCGGACCCGGATCTGACGATCGTGGGACCGGAAGTTATCGTGGGCGATTTCTGCCGCATCATTGCTCACAACGTCACCCGCTCGCCGGATGGCTATGTGATTTTCCAGACCGCACCCATTGAGTTGGGAGCGCGCTGCGTCATAGGAGGCGGCGCGCAGGTCGAAATGGGTGCCGTGATCGGCGCCGATTCGATTGTCGAACCGCTGAGCCGGGTGCCGCCATTCGCCCGCATCCCGCCCGGAGAGATTTGGGGCGGGAATCCCGCCGTTTTTCGAGCTACGCGGGAGACTTCCCACAATGGGAGCGCCCAATACATCCCTGTCGCGCAACTCACAAGCCACGATCACGGGAGCGAAGTCCAGAAACTCGTGGCGGAAGCTCTTTCCCTGCCGGAGGAGTCTGTCACAAGTGAAACATCCGCTTCGAACTGTCTCGCGTGGGATTCCATCGGCAAAATGTCCATCGCCGCGGCCTTGCACGACCGCTTCAAGCTGAGACTTTCTCCCGAAGAAATCTTCACGCTGGATTCCGTTGCTGACGTGGAACGCTTTGCATCCCGCGCTGCGGGAGACAAACCCGCAGCGGGCGATGACTTCATCCTGCCAGCGAATCCCGAATTGTTTCCCTTGTTTGATCCCGCGCAAATCACGGCGGCGCTTGCCCGGCAGGCGCACAACCGGGGCTCTGAACCAGTGCCGCCGAAGGACGATACGCGCATTGTCATCGCAGCCACGTTCGTGGCACAACCAGTCGCGTCATCACTTCAACTTTGGAGCCGGGCGTTCGGCATCCGTTCCAACCTCGATTTCTTCGACTTCAACGAGGTTCAGCAGGCTCTTCTGTCGCCGGACAGCGCCGTTCACCAAAACCGCACCGGCCTGAACGTGGTCATCGTCCGTCCCGAAGATTTGCCGGGTGCGGCCACGGGCAAAGCAAGGATCGGCGCGGAACAATTGTTGGCCGCAATTGAAAGCTTCCAGCAAAACTCCGGCAGCTCGCTGTTGGTGGGCGATCTGCCGCCAGTGCTTTCATCCGGCTTTGCCGGAAGCCCGTCGGAAATCGAATCACTTCGCACCTGGTGGCGGCAACGCCTGGACAAGATCAGCGGCGTCGAAATCCTCTGCTTTGCTGAAATCATCGAGGACCTTGGGAAAATCGCGTCGCGGGACCCCTCGATGGAACTGGCCGCGAGCGTTCCCTACTCCGCAGCCGTTTATCAACGATTGGGCATCAGCATCGCACGCGCAGTGCGGAGGATGCGCGTGCCCGCGAAGAAAGTGCTGGCGCTGGATTGCGATGGCACTCTCTGGGGCGGAGTTCTCGCGGAAGACGGCGTTCAATTGGGCGACGATTCTGCCGGGCGCTCGTTCCGGGCGTTGCAGTCACAAATTCTTTCACTCAAGAAGCAGGGGGTTTTGCTGGTGCTCGTCAGCAAGAACGACGCGGAAGATGTCTGGAAAGTGTTCGATGATCACCCGGACATGGTGCTTCGACGGAAGGATATTGCCGCCGCGCGCATCAATTGGCAGCGCAAATCGCAAAACCTGCGCGAGATTGCCGCCGAACTCAATCTCGGACTCGATTCGTTTGTCCTGTTGGACGACGATCCGGTTGAGCGGATGGAAGTCGAGGCCAACTGTCCGCAAGTCACCGTCATTCCGTTGAATCCCAACGTCGAGCGATCATCAATTCTGCCGCGTCTTTGGTTGTTCGATGGAATCGGTGCAACCCGCGAGGATTCCCGGCGCGATGATTACGTTCAGGACGAGACACAACGAAACTCGCTGAAGGAAAGCGCTGGCGATCTGCAATCCTATCTGCGTTCTCTCGACCTGAAAGTCTCCATGCGCAAGGCGCGCGAAGATGACCTCCCACGAGTCGCCCAGTTGATCCAGAAAACGAACCAATTCAATCTCTCGTTAAAGCGCCGTTCCCTGCCGGAAATTCGTGCATTGCCACCGGAGTTCGATACGTGGGTGGTCTCCGTGCGTGACCGGTTCGGCGATTACGGTCTGGTAGGCGCGTGCATCTCACGCCCGACAAACAGCACGCTGGACCTTGATTCTCTCGTGGTGAGCTGTCGCGCCTTGGGTCGCGGAGTTGAGGAAGCATTCCTTCAGGGACTTGCCCAAATGGCGCGTGCCCAGGGAATAGGCGGCCTGGTAGCGCACTACGTGGAAGGCCTCCGGAATCAGCCCATCAAGATTTTCCTGACGAAGAGCGGTTTCTCTCCCGGAGCAAATGGCGACTTTCGGATTGAATTGTCTCAAGTACCATCCGCCCCTTCGCACCTGCAACTGGAAATCGAGTAGCTCGCCACGGACAAT
>CAZNOE010000597.1:0-4230 GCA_964574525.1 uncultured Bifidobacteriaceae bacterium | reverse complement strand
TTGGGTGAGTGTAA
This sequence comes from uncultured Bifidobacteriaceae bacterium, assembly GCA_964574525.1. Taxonomy (GTDB): domain Bacteria; phylum Verrucomicrobiota; class Verrucomicrobiia; order Limisphaerales; family JADLHS01; genus WYBW01. The sequence goes on along the minus strand of CAZNOE010000597.1, from coordinate 4,216 downwards.
GACCATGATTTATCTCGACCACAATGCCACGACGCCGGTGCTGCCCGAAGTTTTCGAGGCGATGCGGCCGTACTTCACGGAGCAATGGGGCAATCCGTCCAGCAGCTACAAGTTTGGGGCGAAGTTGAAAACGGTGATCGAGACAGCGCGGGGGCAGGTGGCGGAATTGATCGGGGTGCAGTCGCGCGACGTGATTTTTACGTCGTGCGCGACGGAGAGCAACAATGCGGCGATTCATGCGGTGCTGAAGGCCAATCCCAGCAAGCGGTACATCGTCACGTCGGCGGTGGAACATTCGTCGGTGCTGAATTATTGCATGGCGCTGGAGGGAAACCACGGATTACACGGATCACACGGATTGGCAGCGAAAAGGCGCGAAGATGCGCAAGTATCATCAAGCAACCCCCTCAACCGTCCTTCGGACACCTTCTCCCCCAGTGGGGGAGAAGGACGGGATGAGGGGGACGGCTACCGGGTGACGTATCTGCCGGTGGATCGGGACGGGTTGCTGAAGCTGGCGGACCTGGAAAACGCGATCACGGATGAAACCGCCGTCGTGTCGCTGATGTGGGCGAACAACGAGACGGGCGTGTTATTCCCGGTGGAGGAGATTGCCGAGTTTTGCCGCAGCCGGGGCGTGCTCTTTCACTGCGACGCGGTCCAGGCGGCGGGCAAGGTGGAGATTGATATTCGGAAGGTTCAGGCCGATTACCTCTCGCTGACGGGCCACAAGTTTCATGCGCCAAAAGGTATCGGCGCGCTTTACGTGCGACGGAAAGCGCCGTTCTCGCCGATGATTCACGGCGGGCATCAGGAGCGGAATCTGCGCGGCGGGACGGAGTGCGTGCCGCTGATTGTCGGCATGGGCAAGGCGGCGGAACTGGCGCGGAAACATCTGCCGAACTACGAGAAGAAAGTCCGTCCGCTGCGGGATGCGCTGGAGGAAGAAATCCTGAATTCCTAGGCCAACCAGCGTAAAGTTTCACGGACTGTTTTTGCTTCCGACAGCTTTCTCACAATCTTCACCGTAACTCTTCGCCGTCTCACTCACGTCGAGGATTTCGAGCGCTTGGCAGAGCCCGGCCGATTTACCAGTTGTGCAAGCAGCACGTCGCGCGTCGCTTCATTGATCAAACCGCAATTCTCCAAGTGGTGCGCAAGTGCGTCCGGGCTGACCTCAAGCCGCTTCGCCAGCGCCAGCAAGCTTTCAAAGTCAAGGTCTGTGCCGTCTCCCACTCCTTTCTTGAGCAAATCAGGAGGCATCAGTAACGCCGCCGCAAATGCGTTGGCGCGCTTCTCGAGTTCTCGCGGAGCCCAGGGGCCGGAGATCATGGCCAGATTTCGCCCGTGGGCGCGGTCATGCAGCAGGTGGCAGAGCTCGTGAGCAAGCGTGAACCGCTTGCCTGACGGAAACTCACAACGAGGATCACGCCGATTCACGAAAATCTGCGGCGCACCTTGCTCCGGCAGGACAGCCAGACCCGACGTTGCAGCATCCTCCAATTCAATGTCCGTTACCGCGACACCAAGTCTGTCAAGATGCTCCTCGACGTCCACTGCACCTCCGCGTTTGTGACGAATGCCCGCTTTCTCTCTCCATAGTTGCGCCAGTCGGTAGCCGTCGGTCCAAGGTGATTCACCTGTCCGCAACGGTTGTGGGTCGCTCGCCAAAGCAGACCATTTTGAGGAGGGCTTCTTCCTTGATGACTTCACCAGATGAGTTGCAATCGTGAGCACATCGTTTTCGGTCAGCGTCGGGGACGCCGAGCCGAACATCAGCGCCGCCTCGCAACTGCCGGCTACGCACAGCAAGTTGCCTTCCTCCGGTTCAAACCATCGTTTGAGGGATTCCTTGAAAGCGCCGCATTGATTTTCAAGCTTCTTCCGCAATTCGTTCCACCGTCTGAACCAATCGTCCGGGCGTGGGCCAAGTCCGGCCAACAACGCCGTTCGGCTATGCTGGCGGTTCGCGCTTGCAATGCCGGCAACCTGGTCCCGCAAGGCCAGCAGGCGCCTTGATTCAGGCTGCTCCTCAACCAATGCCTCGACGGCCTGACGCAGTAGTTCATAAAGCGGTTTCGCCGCGTGATCGGGTGTCACACGAGCTGTTCCCAGCCCATGCAGGAAACGAAATCCATTGGGTGCGCCGGCCTGTGCGCTTTCCCCCCACGAGAATTCGATTTCATCCCGCCAGCGACGAATCACCACGTCTGGAAACAGGCCGCCAAACCGGGGGGTGCGCAGACAATGGTGCGTCGTCCACAATGTGTGGGCTGCATCGGCGACTATATCCCAACCGCCGGCGCGCTCGAATCGTTCAGGACGATGGGTTTCAGCCAGAGACTGCCAGCCCGTGTCGCCGGAATTGGACACTGGCGGTCTCTGTTCGTGCAAAAGTAAGTCCCACGATTCGGCCAGCCACTCCAACGCAGGCAGGAGATACCACTCCACGGCGTTCCGCACTTCGCTGCGATCCACATGCTCGCATAGATTTCGCCCGGCAACCCAGATCTGAAGCCGTCCCCATGAAAGGTCTTCCTCCGGCGCGGCAAACCCCGGATCCAAATTCGGAACAAACTGCAAGCGAATGGCGAATCGGTTCGGATCGCCCGCCTCTACGGCTGGCCGTTGATGAAGTTTGAGGCTCACTGAATGTCCACCCAATACCGTTTGATCTCTCTCGCTGTCACAGAACCAGCTTCCATTAACTGCTGGCGGACCGCCGCCGGCACTTCTTTCCAGCCCACCGGATAACCGTGCCAACGGTTTTTCGCCGCGTCGTGCTGTTGCGCGCAAAACGCGCGCCCGTTGTCCGCCGAGTAGCGCTTTCTGCCATCTGTCACGCTGGCCTGAAGAAGCTCGCGAGCGCGATCAATGGTTACGTCGGCAGGACAAAGCGATCCCTTGCGTCCTGGTTGCCAGGGCGCTTTATGCTTTTGATTGCCTTCGTAAACAGGCTTCATTTCTCCACAATCTTTATCATAATCACCCTCTATTCAGCCAAACAAATCTCCTACACGGCGAACTTACGCTCCCGATGCCAAGTTAAATGCTGGTGTTCAGGCCAATGCTTTGGATCACTCGGAAGAAAGAGCCGGCGACCATCGAAGTCGGCGAGTTTCTGCCCAGCCACACCCTCCTCAATGAACTTGTCACGGTTAACCATGACCCTGTAGTCGTCCGTAATTGACCAGAGGCCGCGGTCGAATTGCCAGTGGGCGTTCTTGGATAGCGCGAGGCCGTTACGCGGGTCGTTGTTCCGGCTGTCGCTGAACTCGTGGATGTGCGCGGCGTCCACGATGCTTTCCATATCGAGCGTCGTCATCCGGTACCCAGTCAGAGCGCACGTGTGCTTGTAGGCGACAACGACAACTTCGATCCGAAAACGCGCGTCGCGCCCGCGTTCGACCGGAGCGGTGTAAAGCGGACTCGCTTCTTTGAGCCTGTCTGTTGCGGCTGGCTTGAGGCGCAACATCGCGGACAGCGCGATGCGCTCTTCCGGGCGAAAATACGGCGGCGTCTGGATCAAAACGCGTTTTGCTTTGTCGCGGAATTTAGGGTCGCGCAGACACCTAAGAAAATCGGGATCGAAACGAACCTTCACCGTCAGATTTCTGTGCGGCGACGGTTTTTCGTCCGCCATCAACGGTTGCCAGATACCAGAGGTCTTGAGGTGGTGGAACGGCAGACGCAACTCAAGTGGCGGTCTCTTGCGCTCAGTGATGACTGAATTGAAGAGGCTGAAACGGAAAGCGAGGTCGGGCGACAGCGGCAACTCAGTACCCGTAATCTCGCCACGGTCCGCCGTTTCGAGAATTACCAGGAGGAGAAACGGTTTGTGAGGCGCTGGGTCGCCCCGCGCGTGGTCAATTTTTAGAGTCGCGAGTTTGTGCAGCCAGTATGACTGGTTTTTCAACATGCGCGCCTCAGTTCGCGAGCAAGGTTGGTGCTAGGCAAGAAGGTTCGTTCTCCAAATCGTCCTTGAGAATACTGAGCAAGTCGTCGGGCAGGCCGAAGGCGCGATGGCTTTCGTTGAATTCGTTCACCTTGCCCAGCATGCGCACCTGTCGCTGTCCGGCGGACGTGTTGGTTTCTTCCCATGTCACCTTCTTACCACCGCGACGCACCAGCCAGCACTGCCAATTACTATCAAAGTCCATTCCCTCGAACTCACGTTCCCGTTCGGCGATTTCCACCCACAACCGGCCAACTTCTT
>CAZNOE010000596.1:0-4230 GCA_964574525.1 uncultured Bifidobacteriaceae bacterium | reverse complement strand
AAACAAAACGCCGCCGCCGTGCCCATCGCCTGGCCGATGACCGAGCACGTGGCCATCACGCGCGTGCTGGTGAACGCCACATGCGACGCGCTGATATTTCGGCCAGCCATCAAAAGATTGCCGATGTTGCGACTGTAAAGGGAACGCAACGGGATGTTGTAAGGAAAGGGCGGCGGGATTTGCCGCGCCGGCTTCACGTTGGATTCGTCAAATCCGCCGGGCGGATGATCGTCCATGCTCCAGCCTCCGATGCACACGGCGTCGTAGAAGTCACCGTTCTTCCCCATGAGATCATTCTCCGTGAGGATATGTTCGCCAACGATGCGCCGGCTGCCGCGCTTGCCCGGCATCATGCCGAGCCAGTCGAGCGCCCAAGTCGCGCTGGTCGGATGCTCGCCGGAATTCTTGATGTAATCCCACACGCCGAGCGCGATGCTCAACAGTTCAAACCGGATGCGTTCGTTGTCGCGAATCGTGTCCAGCGCGCCGCCCCACTCGACCCACCAATAGCCGTATTCCCAGGACTTTGTCGGCCGGAGTCGCAACATTCCCTTCGTCACTTTGCGCGCCCATTTCGGCGGCGTGAACGGGTGCGGTTTGCCGAAGTCGCGGGAGGTAAAAAGAATCGTGCTGCCGAGCGTCCGCGTGTCCGGCTTGTCGAGAGCCAGCGATTCGTTGAACTCCGCTTTCGTCTCGCGTTCGCGGCGCATTTCTGCCCCCGCTTCCAGCGCGAGCCGGCAATCACCTGTGCAATCCGCATAGAGCCGGGTCTTGATGCGATACAAATGCTCCGACTTATCGCAACGCGCGAGCACGCGCTGGATCAGTCCGTCCTTCGCTTCGGCCGCGCAGCAAATCGTTTCGAGCAGAAGCGTGATGTTCGGCTCGGATTTGACTTTGTCGTAGAGCAACAGGTCCCACATCTCGCGGCTGCGCTGCGGATTATGCACCGCGTCATCAAGGCGAAATTCCTCGATCAATCCGCCTTCCCGCCAGCCGGGCCGGCCCCCGCTGATGTCCGCGCCGACGATGTGCATCTTCACCTCGCTCGAGGAATTGCCGCCCAGCCGTGAACGGTCCTGCACGAGCACGACCTTCGCGCCATGCCTCGCCGCCGCCACCGCCGCGCACACGCCCGCCATGCCGCCGCCGGCGATAAACAGGTCGCAGTTGAGGTCCACCAAAGTCATATGCGGCTCGCCGGCGAAGCGTTCGGTGGGAGGATTGAGCGGCGCGATCTCGTCGTGGCGCGTCGCAATCGTATCGTGGATGGACGGGAGCGGCGCGTCTGCCGCCCAACCGTTGAGGTTGACGAAGACGGAATAAGCCGTCGAGGCCCCAGCCATTTTCAGAAAGTCGCGCCGCTTCATGGTTTGGAGCCGTTCATCTTGAGGTGCTTCTCGAAAAACGCGACCATCGCCTGGTCCGCCTTCTCCGCATCCGCGCCCTTGAAACCGTGGCCCGCTCCTTCCAGGGTGAGCAACTCGACTTCGACGCCGCTGGCCTGTAAACGATCCCGCATCCACACGCCCTGCTCGTAGGCGACGTATTTGTCCTCCGTGCCGTGTAGTATGAGCGTGGGCGCGGCGTTCGGCGTGACCCAGTTCAACGGACTGGATTGAATGTGACGCAGCTTCGCTGTTTCCACATCGCCGCCCAACCACAGGGGCAACACCTCGGCCGCGTCCACGCTTTTGCCGTAGGATTTCGTGAAATCGCTCGGGCCATAAAAATTCACCACGCACGCGACGCTGCTTGACTGATCCGCATTGCCGCCATCACCCTCAAATTCCGTCATGCCGGCCGTCACTCCAAGAAACTGCGCGAGATGCCCGCCGGCTGAACTGCCCGTCACGCCAATGCGCGCCGGGTCAATTTGATATTTGGCCGCGTTCGCGCGCAGCCAGCGCACCGCGGCTTTCACATCGTGTACGGCGGCGGGGAATTGGTATTTTGGAGCGAGACGATAGCTGGTCGTCGTGGCGACAAACCCGCGCTGGGCCAGTTTAAGGCAGAGCGCGTCGTAACCCTCTCGTTTCCCGGCGCGAAAACCACCTCCGTGAATGCAGAGCACGGCGGGCAATTGGCCATCCGCTTTCTTTGGTCGTGCGAGATTGAGTTGGAGATGTTGGCCATCGGGATTCGCGTATTCGATGTCCCGCTCGAAAATGACGTTGTCGGGAATGACCAACTCCGCCGCGAAGGTGCTGACGCTCGTGGCAGCGAAAAACGCGGCGTGCAAAGCAATCAAGGATTTCATCTGACGATTCTGGACACTCTCCGGCGTAAGCTCACGTAAATAATTTGCACGCAAAAGAATTGCCTGATGTCGCGTTCGGCGCCATGTTTTCCGGTAGCCATGAATACCGCGATGCCTCGTCGTTCCTTTCTCAGGACCGCGGCCACGGCCGGCGCTTTAGCCGGCTTGGGCGACCTCGGTTTTCTGTCCCGGCTTCCGCGCGTGTCCGCCGCTGAAGCGAAACTCGAAACCAAGTTTGTTCAGTTCCGCCCGGAGATTGAACCCCTCGTGCGACTGCTCGAAGATACGCCGCGCGAGCGTCTGCTGGAGGAATTCGCTGCTCGCATCAAACGCGGCACGACCTATCGCGAGGTGCTGACCGCACTGCTCCTCGCCGGTGTGCGCAACATCTCGCCGCATCCGGTCGGTTTCAAATTCCACGCCGTGCTCGTTGTCAACTCCGCGCATCTGGCCAGCCAGAACTCGCCCGAAGTCGACCGCTGGTTGCCGATCTTCTGGGCGCTCGATCAATTCAAATCCTCCCAGGCGCGCGACGTGCAGGAAGGCGATTGGACGCTGAGCGCCGTGGATGAACCCGCTGTGCCCGCTGCGGATAAAGCGCGCCAAGCGTTCACCGAAGCGATGGACAATTGGGACGAAGCGAAAGCTGACGTCGCTACTGCCGGACTCGCGCGCAACACCAAGGCGGAAGAAGTTTTCGATCGATTCTGTCGTTACGGCGCGCGCGATTTCCGCGACATCGGGCACAAGGCGATTTACGTCGCGAACAGTTGGCGAGCTCTGCAAACCATCGGCTGGCAACACGCCGAGCCGGTGCTCCGCTCGCTCGCCTACGCGCTCCTCTACCACGAACAAGGCAATCCCGCCCAACGCGACGCCGAAGCCGACCGCCCGGGCCGGCGCAATCTGCAGCTGGTCAAAAAAATCTCCGCCAACTGGCAAACCGGAAAGCCCGACGCTGAAGCCACCAAAACTTTTCTGAAAACTCTCCGCGAAGGCACGTGGGAGCAAGCCAGCGACCGCGCGGTGGAATTGCTCAATCGCGGCGTTGCGCCGCAATCGCTTTGGGATGCGATCTTCGAGAGCGCGGGCGAGATGCTCATGCGCAAGCCCGGCATCGGCACGCTGCATTCCTGCACGACGACCAACGCCATGCATTACGCTTTCCATCACACGGCCAACGACGAGACGCGGCGCTATCTGCTGCTCCAAAACGCGGCGTTCATTCCGATGTTTCGCGGGCGCGCCGAGGCAGACAAGGGCGTTCTCATTGACGAGTTTGAACCAACCGCGCCCAAAGTGACGGGTGCCGAGGCTGTGGAAGAAATCTTCGCCGACGTGAGCCGCGACAAACTGCTGGCCGCACGAAAAGCGCTCGCCTGGTTAAGCGCAAACGGAGAAGCAAAGCCGTTCATCGCCGCCGCGCAACGGTTGATCTATCTCAAAGGCACCGATTCACACGACTACAAATTCAGTTCTGCTGTGCTGGAGGATTATTCCAATCTTTCGCCGAAACTGCGCGACCGCTACCTGGCCGCCAGCGTTTTCTGGCTCAAAGGCTCCGGCTCGCCAGACAGCAACCTCGTGGCGCGGACTCGGGCGGCGTTGTGATCCAAACGGTCTCTTCGCTGTTTTTGGTGGAATTGGAACGAACGTAGTGGATGTAACTCTCTCGTCCCATCGGATGGGGAGAGATTTCCCCGAAAACATTCGCGCCGTGTACCCTGAACCAAAAGCGCCGGCAAGCCGGGCGCACTCCAAACGCTTCGCGACTTTCGAGGCCATCCGGACACGCGGAGCGTTTGGAGCGCGTGGAGCTTGCTCCCGCTTTTGCACGTGGGTTCATGGGCAGGGGTGGGGTGAGGGGCCGCGCGTGTTGCCCAAGCCCGTGTTGATGGCACGAGCACCGGCCAACCCCTCACCCTGACCCCACTGCTGTTGAAATAAGGATTTCATGTTTAGAACACGAA
>CAZNOE010000595.1:0-4234 GCA_964574525.1 uncultured Bifidobacteriaceae bacterium | reverse complement strand
TCACTGGGGCACGACGGTGGGCGCGATGATCAAGATCATGGAAAAGAATTATTTTGCCGCGCTGGACTTTCGATTGGTGCCGGCGCTGGTGGCCGGCTTGGGCGGGATGCTGGTCTGGTGCGTGGCGATCATCGGACCTTTCAGCGGGACCGTTGCCGGCATTGCCGCCGGGTTTGCGCTGCTTTCATTGATGCTTCCCGCCGGAATCTTTGCGCGACGGCTCGGCTGGTCTTTCCACGGCGCGGTGCTGATGCCGTTCATTTTCCCCGTGCTCTTTTATGCGATGCTGAACTCGGCTTTGGTCACCGTTTGCCAAGGCGGTGTTCGCTGGCGCGACACCTTCTACCCATTGGCCGACTTGCGCGCCGGAGCGGTGCGGTGACGGGCACGGGTTGCGGCGCGAGCCGCTGAGGCCTATCCCAAAATTACCTCTTTGCGCGTGTCAGGTTTTGCGGTAGGAAAGAGCACAGACCCTATGCAAAACACCTTCAAACGCCGAACCTTTCTTAAAGCCGCGGCGACCGCCGGTGTTGGTGCCGTGCTCGCCGAAAAATTCTCTGGTTTGAAACTGAACGCCGCGCCGGGTGCTGCCGCGAAACCAATTGTCATTTCCAGCGCGAACGGACTCAAAGCCACGGCAAAGGTGATGGAGTTGCTCAAGCAGGGCAAGGACGCGCTGGACGCGGTGGTTGCGGGCGTCAGTCTGGTGGAGGCGGACCCGAACGACAACAGTGTCGGCTACGGCGGCTTGCCGAATGAAGAGGGAGTGGTGGAGTTGGACGCGTCGGTGATGCACGGCCCGACGGGACGCGGCGGAGCGGTGGCGGCGTTGCGCAACATCATGCATCCATCGCAAGTCGCGCGCGTCGTCATGGAGCGGAGCGATCACGTGTTGATCGTGGGTGAAGGTGCGCTGAAGTTTGCGAAAGCACATGGATTCAAAGAGCAGGACCTTCTGACGGATGAATCGCGCGCCGCGTGGCTGAAGTGGAAGGAGAATCTTAGCAACGAGGACGATTGGTTGCCGCCGCATGACGTGAACACGAAAGGCATCGGAATGATTCGGAGAGGGATGGAGCGCCACTGGGGCACGATTAATTGCAGCGCGATAGATCTGACTGGAAATATTTCCAGTTGCACGACGACCAGCGGACTGTCGTTCAAGATCCCCGGGCGTGTAGGCGACTCGCCCATTCTCGGCGCGGGATTATACGTGGACAATGAAGTGGGCGCCGCTGGGTCCACGGGTCGCGGCGAAGCAAATCTGCTGGCGTGCAGCAGCGTGATGGTCGTTGAGTTTATGCGTCAGGGCAAATCGCCGGAGCAGGCTTGCCTGTCGGCCTGCGAACGCATCGTACGCCAGACGAAAATGAAACGGCTGCTGGATGACGACGGTCGGCCCAATTTCGACGTGCGGTTTTATGCGCTCAACAAACGCGGGGAAGTCGGTAGCGCTTCGATCTGGGACGGCGGGAATTTCGCAGTGAATACAGGCGAAGCGGAGAGCAAACTGTTACCATCGGCGTATCTCTTCAAGAAAAGTGCGGCGAAGTGACGTGAGTTGATCACGTCACCGTGATTAGGGCGAAGCTCTGCCTTTCGGTCACTATGGCAAAACGCGGACGCGATAGAGCCGGTTGGTCGAAGTGAGTGGGTCGAGTTTGCTGGCCGTGTCGCTGACGCTGGTCACATCGCCGGGGATGGCAATCCAGTTGGAAGTGTTCAGGTCCGGGTTGAACTCCAATCGATAGCTGGTGTTCGAGATGGCCGTCCAGACGAGTTTGAGGTCAGATCCAATGATCTCCGGTGTCAGAAGAACTGGACGGGGAGCAGCGACGCTGGTGACGCGGACGATCACAGAGTTGACGGTGTTGCTCAACTGCATCGTCACCGCGTTCGAGGGATAAAAGAAATTCGCGAACGTGCCGTTGCGCGTGCCGGCGGTGAGAACGGTGAACGTGTCGTTGGTCGCGGGAACGAACCCATTGATTAAATTCACACTGAGCGCGCCGTTCAACGCGACGGTGCCGGCGACTTGAAGCCGCCCGTAGCCCGTCCCCGCCGTCGTGCCGCCGAGGGCGCAGTTGAGCAACGCATTGGATGAGGAAATGTAGCCGCCGTTCGCCGCTAGGATGCCGCTGCGGATGTCCACCGCGCCGGAGTTGTTGAAGCTCACTCCGGTGCCGATGGTCGTGGTTCCCGTGTTGCCGGATTTGCGGAAAATGCCGACATTATCAATCCGGCCGACGCCAACGTTCGCAACAAATGAAGCGGCGTTCTGGACATGGAACAACGCTCCCGCACGGTTGGTCATCACCGCGCCGAGGTTCATGGCGATGCTCCCAGTCCCGGTCCACAGCACCGTGCCGCCATTTTCCAACGTCCGGGTGTTCAGCCCCGCCCCCACCCCGCTTGGGTTGGCGATGGTGAGCGTCGCGCCGATGGGAATGATTGTCCGGCCACTGCCACTCATCGTTCCAGCCGTCCAATTCATCGCCGTGTTGACTGTGACCGTGCTGGTACCGTCGAGCGTGCCATTGCTCAAATTCACAACTGCCGGTGACACCACACCCGTGCCGCTGAAGTTGGCCGTGCCGCCGTTCGAAAAGGTCAGGGTGTTGTTCGTGCAGATGGTGTTGCCGGTGAAGTTGGCTGTGCCGCCGCCGCTGAAGGTGTGGTTACCGCTGACGTTGACCAGTCCCGCAAGATTCGCCGTGCCGCCGCTCACGGTGAGCTGTCCCGCGCCGGTCAGACTCGAACTCGCGTTTGCCGTGTGCGTACCGCCCGCCAGGATGAGCGCGGTGCCGGCGGGCACGTTGAAGCTGCCGCTGTGCGCGCCGCCGCCGCCCAGACTGAGCGTGCCGGTCTGAATTTCCACCGCGCCGGAGTTGTTGAAACTCACGCCGCTATTGACGGTTGTGGCCCCGGTGCTAACGGATTTGCGGAAGATGCCGACATTATCAATCCGGCCGACGCCAACGTTCGCAACGAATGAGGCAGCGTTCTGGACATGGAATAACGCCCCAGCGCGGTTGGTGATGACGGCGCTGAAGTTGAGCACGATGCTCCCGGCGCCAGTCCACAGCGCGGTGCCGCCGTTCTCCAACGTCCGGGTGTTCAGCCCCGCCCCCACCCCGCTCGCAATGTTGAGCGTCGCGCCCACGGGAATGATCGTCCGTCCGCTCCCGCTCATTGTTCCAGCCGTCCAATTCATCACCGTGTTGACAGTCACTGTGCTGGTACCGTCCAGCGTGCCGTTGCTCAGATTCACGACTGCTGGGGACACCAGGCCGGTACCGCTGAAATTGGCCGTGCCGCCTGAAAACGTAAGGGTGTTGTTCGTGCAAATGGTATTGCCGGTAAAATTGGCCGTGCCCCCGCTGAATGTGCTCCCGCTGACGTTGACCAACCCGGCAAATGTCACTGCCCCCCCGCTCACGGAGAGTTGCCCGGCACCGGTCACGCCCGAGCTTGCATCGGCAGTGTGGGTGCCGCCCGCAAAGGCGAGCGCGGCGCCCGCCTGCACGTCGAAGCTCCCGCTATGCGCGCCGCCACCGCCGAGACTGAGCGTCCCGGACTGAATCTCCACGACGCCGGAGTTGTTGAAGTTCATCCCGCTGTTGACGGTCAGCGTCCCGGTGCCGGAGGACTTGCGGAACGTGCCGGCGTTGTCCAACCGTCCATTCGCCACGGGGCCGCCGAGCGAGGCGTCATTCACGACGTGGAACAACGCCCCGGCGCAATTGGTGACCACCGCGCCGACGGTCACACTGAGTGCGCCGATGTTGTACACCAGAATCGCCCCGCGGTTCTCCAACGTGCGCGTGGCGAGCAGGACAATCGCCGGAATGCCGAGGGTGGCGTTCGTCTCCAGAATGGTCCGGCCAGTGCCGCTCATGGTTCCCAACGTCCACAAAAAGTTCCCATAGACGGTCAGCGTGCCGTTTCCCGTCAACGTTGGGTTGCCCGACACGCTGCCCAGCGTGAGGCCCAGACATTCCGCCGGACTGCTCACCGTGACCGTGGCGGTGATGGGGATGATGGCGTTGTCCAGGGCGCCGGGGACCAGGTTCGGATTCCAGTTTGTGGGTGAATGCCAATCGCCGCCCGCGATGTTTGTCCAGATGATGTCCAGGGGCAGAAAATGAAAATTCGCGCGCACCGTTTTGTTGCTCGTCATGGTCAGCACGACGGGGTTGTTGCTCGTTTGAATATCGCCGGTCCAGCCGTAAAA
>CAZNOE010000594.1:0-4235 GCA_964574525.1 uncultured Bifidobacteriaceae bacterium | reverse complement strand
AACGCCACGCTCGTCGTGAGCAACGGCGCGCTCGTGCGCGCCAGTGCCGGCATCGTTGGCCAGCGCACCGCCAGCGGCAGCAACGTCGCTCTCGTCACCGGCGGCGGCTCGACGTGGAGCAACGTTAACGACTTGACGGTGGGCAGCGCCGGCTCCGGCAACCAATTGCTCGTGAGCAACGGCGGCTGGGTCGTCAACGGCAGCGGCTCCGTCGGAAACAACGGCAGCAACAACGTGGCGCGCGTGACCGGCCCTGGCTCGGTCTGGAGCAACCGCTTCGATCTCAACATCGGCAGCATCGGCAGCGGCAATGTCAACAACCGCCTGCTGATCGAGGACGGCGGCAAAGTGTTCAACGAGGACGGGTTTGTGGGCACGACGGGCGGCGGGAGCAACAATTTCGTGCTCGTCACCGGCAGCGGCTCGCTCTGGAACAACCGCGATGTGCGCCTCGGTCCGGAAGGCCGCGCCGCGCTGGTGGTGAGCGATGGCGGAACGGTTTTGTCCGCCAACGGCTACGTCGGCTCGGGCGCCGGCCTTCCGGCTTTCCATCAGGCGCTGGTCACGGGGAACGGTTCGCTGTGGAGCAATCGGGTTGATCTGGTGGTCGGACTGGCGGGCTTTGGGAACGGGCTGGTGGTGAGCAACGGCGGATGGGTGGTCAACAGCAGCGGCTACGTCGGCGGCTTTACCGTCGTCAATACGTCGGCGAGCAACAACACCGTGACCGTGACCGGCGCGGGTTCGGTCTGGAGCAATCGCGCGGATTTGTTCCTTGGCTACGCGGGCCGTGGGAATCAACTCGTGATCAGCAACGACGCGACGGTCGTGGCGAGCAATTTGTTTGTCGGCTTCCTGTCATCTTCCACGAACAATCGCGTCACCGTGGACGGCGGCACGCTGCGCGTGACCAACGCGGCCGGCACGAGCGTGCTGGACGTGCGCCGCGGCACGAGTGTTTTGAACGGTGGATTGATCGAAGCAGACACCTTGCGCCTGACCAACTCGCAAGGTTTCTTCGAGTTCAACGGCGGCGCGCTGTCCGCCAAAAATAGCCGCTTCGGCAATGGGCTGCAGTTTCAAGTCGGCAACGGCGTCAGTCCCGCCACGTTCCTGCTGGCCGGCAACGGCACGCATGACTTTAGCGGCACGCTCGGCACCCTTGCCGTTTCTTCAAACGCCGTACTGCTGGGCAACGGCACCCTGATCAGCGGCCTGCTTAGCGGGGTAAACGTGAGGAGCGGCGGCACGCTCAGTCCCGGGACTTCCATCGGCAAAATGACTTTCAGCACCTCACCTTCGCTGTTAGGCACAGTTCTCCTGGAACTCAGCAAGAACGGCGCGGCGTTGACCAACGATCAGATTCAGGTGGCAGGCACACTCACTTACAACGGCGCGCTGACCGTGAGCAATCTCGGACCGAACACGCTGACGGCGGCCGACCATTTCAAACTGTTCACCGCCACAGCGTATGCCGGTTCGTTCACCGCGATTTCGCTGCCGCCGCTCAACCCCGGATTAGCCTGGACCAACAAGCTGCTCGTGGACGGTTCGATTGAAGTGACCGGCTCGCCAATCGGTCCCCCCACCGTGCTGACGTTGCCGGCCAGCGCAGTCAGTTCCACCACGGCGACGCTGAACGGCGTGGCCAATCCAGGCGGCAACAGCGCCACCGCATGGTTCGAGTATGGCTTCACGACGAACTTCGGAAACGTCACGCCACCGCAGACGCTGGGTAACGGCACGAACAACGTGAACTTCAACCAGGTCCTCAGCGACCTGACCGGAGGCACGTATCAATTCCGCGCGGTCGCCTCGAACAGCCTTGGCGTTGTGTTCGGCGGCAATCAGAGTTTCAGCATCGGCCCAACAGTGCAGACGCTTCCCGCGTTCCCCCTGGACACGGCGACGGCGAGACTGAAGGGCGTGGCCAATCCGAATGGCACGAACACGAGCGCCTGGTTCGAGTGGGGAACGACGACCAACTTCGGCAACGTCACATCGGCTCAGGCGCTGGGCGGCGGCAACAGCAACACGAACTTCAGCGAAGTCCTCACCGGCCTCACCGGGGGCGTCACCTATCATTTCCGCGCAGTCGCTTCGAATCGCGTTGCAGTCGTGACCGGGGCCAACCGGAGCTTCCTCATGACCGATCCCTTCGCCCACGTGCTTTATCTCAAGGCCAGCAATACCGGTTCGAATGACAACTTCGGAACGTCGGTAGCCATGTCGGGAGACACGATCGTGGTCGGAGCGAAGTTTGAATCCAGCCGCGCCACCGGAGTCAACGGCGACCAGACCGACAACAGCGCTGTCAACGCCGGCGCGGCCTACGTTTTCGTGCGCAGCGGCGGAACGTGGGTCCAGCAAGCTTATCTGAAAGCGAGCAACACCGATCCAAATGACAACTTCGGCGTGTCGGTCACCATATCGGGCGACACGATTGTGGTCGGAGCGCTAAATGAATCCAGCAGCGCCGCGGGCGTCAACGGCAACCAAAACGATAACACGGCCACGAATTCCGGCGCGGCCTATGTGTTCGTGCGCAACGGGACGAACTGGTCTCAGCAGGCTTACCTGAAAGCCAGCAACGCCGGTGCGAACGACAATTTCGGCAACTCGGTGGCGGTGTCAGGCGACACAGTGTTGGTCGGGGCGTCTGCCGAGGCCAGCAACGCCACTGGGGTCAATGGCAATCAGGCTGACAACGGCGCCTTCGGTTCGGGGGCGGCCTACGTGTTCGTGCGCAGCGGCACAAACTGGAGCCAGCAGGCGTATCTCAAGGCCAGCAATACCAATCCGGGTGATCGCTTCGGCGTGAGAGTGGCGGCGTCAGGAGAGACGGCAGTGGTCGGGGCAGACCTTGAAGACAGTAACGCTACCGGGGTCAACGGTGATCAGGCGAACAATCTCACGGATTCGTCCGGCGCGGCCTACGTTTTTGTGCGGAACGGCACTAACTGGACGCAGCAGGCCTATCTCAAGGCCAGCAATACCGACGCGTTCGACCTCGGGGCGCTGGGTCAGTTCGGTATCGCACTGGCGATATCAGGAGATACGGTCGTGGTCGGAGCGCCGGGTGAGGCCAGCAACGCCACGGGAGTGAACGGCGACCAGACCAATAACGCCGCAATCGGTTCGGGCGCCGCTTACGTCTTCGTGCGCAACGGCACCAATTGGGCCCAGCAAGCTTATCTGAAAGCCAGCAACACAGATCCCTTCGACTTCTTCGGCATTTCGGCAGCACTGTCCGGAGACACGCTGGTCGTCGGGGCGCATGGCGAGGACAGCAGCGCGATTGGGATCAACGGAGATGACACCGACAACACCTCCACCAGTTCCGGTGCGGCCTACGTGTTCGTGCGCGACGGGACGAATTGGATCTTTCAGAGCTACTTGAAAGCCAGCAATCCCGATCCAATTGATACCCTCGGGGTACCGGGGCAGGCAGTGGCGGTGTCGGGCGGCACCGTTGTCGCAGGCGCGCGGATGGAGGACAGCAGCGCCACCGGCATCAATGGCAATCACAGCGACAACAGCGCGCCCGACTCCGGCGCGGCCTACATCTTCGATCTCGCGCTGTTGTCCACGCCCGCTTTGACGATCGTCGCGACCGGTCCCGCTCAGGTCACGCTTTCGTGGACACCGCCGACTCCTGGCTTTGCGTTGCAGGAAGCGTTGAGTCTCTCGTCGCTCGGCTGGAGCAATTCCCCCAGCGGCGAGACCAATCCCATCACCATCCCTTCCGCCGCACCGACGAAGTTTTACCGCCTGTTCAAGCCATGAAGTTGAGCCAGCCCGCGTCGGTGGCTACGGAGTTTTGGAAAACTTCTCCGCCAAGGCCACGGCTTTTAGCATTGCCTTGCTTTTGTTCACCGTTTCCTGAAATCCGTTGAACCGCTAATCCCCGCTAATTAGCGCTGATGAGCGAAAATTAGCGGTTAAGAATTTGCTTTCGAGAACGTCTCCGCCAAGGCAACAGCCTTTAGCATCGCCTTCGACTTGTTGACGGTCTCTTGAAATTCACTCTCCGGTTCGGAGTCGTTTACCCAGCCCCGATGAGTCGGGACTTGCACGTAGGCTTTGCCGTCCTTGAGCAGCGCCGTTCTCCCTCGCGCGCGGGAGCGGGAGAGGGTGGCCGGAGGCCGGGTGAGGGATTTGGCGAAAACACAGCGCGGTGCGGATGGTGATGCAGGTGTCCAGATTGCCGTTGAAGCTGAAAGAGCCTCACGCAA
>CAZNOE010000593.1:0-4237 GCA_964574525.1 uncultured Bifidobacteriaceae bacterium | reverse complement strand
TTTCCGGCCCGCGATGGAGGGCCGTGCGACCAGCACCAAGTCCACTGCTTCAGCCAATTCGTGCTGATGCACGCGAAACACTTCCCGCATCAATCGCCGCGCCCGATTGCGCGCCACCGCCCCGCCGACTTTCTTGCTGGTCACCACGCCGAGCCGCGTCGTCGCCCCCATCGGCAGCCGCCGCCAGTTGGCAATCAGGCAGCCCAACACCATGCGCTGACCTTCCTGGCGGACGCGCCTGAAGTCGCGACCCTGTTTCAGGCGTTGTGCGCGTGTGAAGCCCAGCCGTTTCGGCGATTCCGCGGGCATGGAACAGAAGCGGTCAAACCGGCGTCAGGCGTTTGCGGCCCACGCGGCGGCGATTCCGCAAAATGCCTTTGCCGCTCTTGGTCGAATTGCGGGACAAAAAGCCATGTTGCCGCTTGCGGCGGATTTTCGACGGTTGGTATTGGCGTTTCATAGATCAATCGCGATTCAGGTCCGACAGACAGCGGCCAAAGCCACGACGCCTTGGAAACGCTCCATTATCGGAGCGCCGGAGAATATCAGCGAAGGAAGGAGTGTCAAGCGGGGCTGTTGCTGACAATTCCGGTTTTTGAGATGGCGCAGGTCGCGCGTGATGCTTAGATTCCCGGGAACTTCGCCTTGATCGGCGAGAGCAAAACATGAACACACCGCCTATCGAAGAGATCAGGCACAACGACCTGCTTTCTCGGCATCATCGTGCGCGCCAGCTTTGACAAGCCGGGCCTGCACTTCTTCACCCCTGATGATTTTTCCCAACAACTGGCCTACATGCACCACCCGGCGGGCAAAGTCATTGATCCGCACGTCCACAATCCCGTGCCGCGTGCCATCCACATGACGCAGGAAGTGCTCATCGTGCGGCGCGGGAAGATTCGCGTGGATTTTTACGACACCGAAAAGAAGTACCTCAAAAGCCGCGTCCTCGGCGCCGGCGACATCGTCCTGCTGGCCGCCGCCGGCCACGGATTCGAGGTGCTCGAGGACCTGGAAATGATCGAGGTGAAGCAAGGCCCGTACATGGGCGACGCCGACAAGGTCCGCTTCCGCAGCGTGAACAAAGGCGAAGTGACCTTCGCTCCATAGGAATTCCCGCGGCCATCATGGATGCGTTTATTCCAGTCAACGAGCCTGACTTGTCGGGCAACGAGAAAAAATACCTGATCGAATGCGTTGAGACTGGCTGGATTTCCTCCGAAGGCCCGTACGTCACGAAATTCGAGGAACAATTCGCCGCGCGCGTCGGTCGCAAATACGGCATTGCCATGTGCAACGGCACCGCGGCGCTCGTTGCTGCGGTTCGCGCGCTGAAGCTTTCGCCGGGCGGCGAGGTCATTACGCCCGCCTTCACCATCATTTCCTGCATCACCGCCATCCTTGAATCCGGTTTGACGCCCGTGCTCGTGGATTCCGAGCCGCGCACCTGGAACATGGATGTGAATCAGATCGAGGCGAAGATCACGCCGAAGACGCGCGCAATCATGGTCGTGCATACTTACGGACTTCCCGTGGAGATGAACCGCGTCCTCGAAATCGCCAGGCGCCACAACCTCCGGGTCATCGAAGATGCCGCCGAAATGCACGGCCAGACGTATTACGGCAAAACATGCGGCAGCTTCGGCGAGCTCAGCGCGTTCAGTTTCTACGCCAACAAACACATCACCACGGGCGAAGGCGGCATGGTGGTGACAGATGACCCCGGGCTGGCCGAGCGCTGCCGCTTGTTGCGCAACCTCTGCTTCCAACCAGCGCGGCGCTTCGTTCACGAGGAGATGGGCTGGAACTTCCGCTTGACCAACATCCAGGCGGCCCTGGGAGTGGCGCAGCTTGAAAGGCTCGACCAGTTCGTCGCGCGGAAGCGCCGCATGGGCACGCTCTACACCGAACTGCTCTCGGGTGTGAAAGGATTGGAATTGCCCGTGCCCGAAACTCCGGCCGCGAAAAACATCTACTGGATCTATGGCATCGTCTTGTCGGAAGAGATTCCATTCGGCGCGGCAGAGATGATGGAGCGATTGAAAAAACTCGGCATCGGCACGCGGCCATTTTTTTGGGGCATGCACGAGCAACCGATGTTTCAAAGGAAAGGCTGGTTCAAGGGCGAACACTATCCGGTCACGGAACGGATTTCGCGGCGCGGGTTCTATCTGCCCAGCGGACTGGCGCTTACGGAAGAACAACAACGCCGTGCTGCGGAAGCAGTGGTCAAAGCGCTGGTTGCATGAGGCCGGGCAGCTTTAGCAAGTGAGTACGATTACCATCTCGCCCTTGCGCCCCGAAGACATCCTGGCTGTGGCGAACCTCCACGCTGCCGAGCTTCAATATTCCTTCAACAGCAAGCTTGGCGTGAAACATCTGGCTCGCATCTACCGGGCCATGACCGCGTTTCCTGACAGCTTCGTGGGAGTGGCTCTCGACGACGGCGTTCCTGTCGGTGTCGTCAGCGGCACGCTCGACGTGGCAACGCTCAAACGCGCCATCATCCGGTCCTTGGGCTGGCGCGGCAAGCTGCGCATGGTTGGCGGGCTGTTGCTCAAACCTTCCGCCATTTTCGCTTTGCTTGGAGAAATGAAACCCCGCCCTCCGGTCAGGGTCGGTGAACAAGAAGTGAGCGCCTGTCTCACAGCCATCGCGGTGGCGGCGTCGCATCGTCGAAAAGGTCTGGCATCGCAACTCGTCACTGCATTGGAAGATTTCTTTCGCACCCGAGGCATCTCACACTACTGGCTGGATACCGTCACTGAAAACTCCGGCGCGCGATCCTTTTACAAAAAGCTGGGATTCAGTGAAGTCGCGCAGCTCGGCCACACGGTCGTGCTGCTCAAGCACCTTAATGATACTTCTCCTTCGCCGCTTTGAGGTCAGAGACATCCACCCTGCCCCGTTCCGGCCAAACTGTCAGGCAAACCGCATCCCCAGCTTGCTTGATGTCGCGCGTTCCGGTATTCAATGGCGCATTGATGCCTTCGCGCGCCGCCAAAGTCAAATCCGTCTCCCTCGTAATGCCCACCTTCAACGAAGCTGGCCACATCCAGGACCTCATCAAAGAAAGCGCCAAGGCGCTCAGTGAGTCGGTTGAAGATTTCGAGATCATCGTCGTGGACGACGATTCGCCCGATAGAACCTGGGAGCTCGCCGAACATTGTGCCAACAATGACAAGCAGGTCCGCGTAATCCGCCGCCTGAAGGACCACGGCCTCACGCCATCCATTCAGGAGGGCATCAATGCCGCGCGTTGCGAAGTCATTGCCTGGATGGATTGCGACTTCTCCCATCCGCCGGAAAAAATCCCGCAACTGCTCTACATGCTCAACCAGGGCTACGACGTGGCGGTGAACTCGCGTTACTGTTGCGGCGGCGGTGAGAATCGCGAGGGCAAGGGCAGCGCCATCCAGCTTTTCCTGAGCCTCACGCTCAACTGGGGCATCCGTTTCATGCTGCGCTCCTACGTCTCGGATTACACGAGCGGTTTCATCGCCGCGCGCCGCGAGGTTTTTGAGCAAATCAAGCTGCGCGGTGATTATGGTGAATACTTCATTGATCTCATCTACCGGGCGATCCGCTCCGGCTGGCACGTGTGCGAATTGCCCTACATCGCGCAGGTGCGGCGCTCGGGCGAATCCAAAACCGGGAGCAGCCTCGGTCAATACCTCAGGCGCGGAAGGAAATATCTTTCCACCGTGGCCAGGCTCAGGTGGGAACAATTACGGGGCGTGAATCCACGCGGGGGGTAATCAATTGGAGTGGGCAGCCCTTGGTCGGTAAGAAAGATGGGGGTGCGCAAGGTTCGGCATCAACATGTCGCCCGACGGGGGGCTGGAGGATTTGGAAAATCGCGGGGCGATAAAGATTCCGCTCCAGTCGCCTTTGCCTCCGCCTACGGCGCGACCGCGCCGAAACGACCTGCTGCGCTGTAACAAAGTGGAAGCGGGAGCACGGCGGGAGTGAAGGCGGGACGGAGCTAAGCGAAGCGTTTGCAGGGCCGCACTTTCGGTGACGCGAATCCGGCGCGGCCATCCGGGGTTTGGCTTTGCTCAATAGACAGAATGGACGATAAACTAGACGCGTGAAACGCGGGCCATTGCTTCCACTCCTTGTCGCTATTCTCGCCCTAACTCCCCAAGTCGCGAGCGCCAATGCTGGCACGCCGCCGATGTGGGCTGCGGATGGCTTTGATCATTTCGGCTTCGGTCTGCAGTTGCGGCGAGGTCGC
>CAZNOE010000592.1:0-4238 GCA_964574525.1 uncultured Bifidobacteriaceae bacterium | reverse complement strand
ATGGTCGTCAAAGCGCCGAAGCGGAATTGGAAACCGGAGGAAGCGGCCAAGGCCTGAAGCGCCGACGAGGATCGAGAATTGAAGATGGAGGATGGCGTGAAGACGTCATTCTCTTTCTATTTTGCCGCAGCAGGGACGCGATGGCGGAAGTCCCTCAACGGTCCCGTTTAAGCAGGAATTCAGCGAGGGCAGCGAGGGCAGCGGCCTTTCCTTTGAAGGGTTCGAGCGCCGCAAATGCTTTTGCGGTCAGTTGCTCCGCAATTTTCTGCGATTTCTCCAAACCAACGACGGCGGGATACGTCGCCTTCTGCGCCCTGGTGTCCTTGCCCGCGGTTTTGCCCAGCTTTTCGCTGGTCTGCGTCACGTCGAGGATGTCGTCAATGACCTGAAACGCCAGGCCCACGTGGAAGCCAAAATCCGTAAGCGCCTTGAGTTGTGCGGCGGAACAATTCGCGCTCATGCCGCCGAGCCGCACCGAACCGCACAACAAGGCCGAGGTCTTGCGCTCATGAATGTAACGGAGTTGCGGGGCGGAAATTCTTTTCCCTTCCCCCTCGAGATCCGCCACCTGTCCGGCGATCAATTGCAACGAGCCGGCGGCATGTGCCAGTTCCAAAATGATTCGCTGATGCGGGTAGCGCGGCCAGCCCTTCGAGCGGGCGGCGATTTCAAACGCCTGGGTCAACAATGCGTCGCCCGCGAGAATGGCGATTCCTTCGCCAAAGACTTTGTGGTTGGTCAGCTTGCCGCGGCGGTAATCGTCGTCGTCCATCGCGGGCAAATCATCGTGGACGAGTGAATAGGTGTGAACGCACTCAACGGCGCAAGCCAGCGGCAGGGCGTCCGCCGCGCGACCGCCGCAGGCCGCCGCCGCCGCCAGGCAAAGGGCGGGTCTCATGCGTTTGCCGCCCGCAAAGAGCGAGTAGCGCATCGCCTTGTGAATCGTCGCGGGCTTTGCGGCGGCGGGCGGCAGGAAGCGGTCGAGCGCGGCGTTGACAGCCGTGGTGCAGGAGTCCAAAAAACTTTGGAGATCGAAAGCGGGTTGGGGCAGAGGAAAAGATTTGGGGCTTGTCACCGGCATGCGCGGTTTTATCTAAGGAAAGTGGAAAAGCGGCGCAAGCGGATTCGATTTTTACTATTGCGTCCTGTCGCGCAGCCGTTAACCTGTCGCGCTCGATTTGGATTGAAAAATTGTGAACGCTGAACTCTGCAAAAAAGCTCTGGAAAAGGTGGGCAATCCCAACGTCCTCATCAACATGGTTTCGCGCCGCGTGCGCCAACTCAATTCCGGCGCTGGCAGCATCAGCCGACCGTTGGTCCTGGAGACGGCCCATTTGGGCGCGGCGGACATTGCCCTGCGCGAAATCGTCGAAGACAAAATGGGTTGGGAACTGCCCGAGCCCGCCGAAGTGGTGCGGCCCACGGCCCGGAAACGCAGGAAGCACTAGACCTTGCGGTGTCGGGTGCGAGGTATCAGGTATCAGGTGAAACCACGCGCAACTGGCTCAACACTCCATACCTGATACCTGACACTCCGCACCTCGCACCTCGCTTGGTTTATGCCCGACATCGTGACCAACTCGAAAGCGCGGCGCGATTATCACATCCTCGAAACTTTCGAGGCCGGCATCGTGTTGCACGGCACGGAGGTGAAGGCTTTGCGGGCCGGCAAAGGCCAGATCAGCGACGCATTCGCCCGCGTGGATGAGGGCGAGGTGTTTCTCTACAACGCGCACATTGACGAATACTCGCATGGCAACCTGCAGAACCACCAACCCAAGGCGCCGCGGAAGCTGCTCCTGCATAAATCCGAAATCCGAAAACTCCTCGAACTTACCGCGGTCAAGGGCAACGCATTGGTGCCCCTTTCGTTCTACTGGAAAAACGGCAAGGTGAAAGTGGCGCTGGCGGCCGGCAAAGGCAAAGCGCAGTATGACAAGCGCGAAGATTTGAAGGAGCGCGAGTCCGATCGCGAACTCAAGCGCGCGACGATGCAGCGATTTCGCGGCAAGTGAAGTTTCCCCGACAGTGCGCCTGCCCATCGCCTTGACCTTGAGCGTCCGGGTGTGAACCGTCGGAAATTCTCCCGCGAATTTTTTTTGGAAAAACTTGATTGAAGGCTCGACGGCCCGTGGACTTTCGGGCTTAATGAGGGTGGTGCTCGAATTCGCGCGTCGTTTTGTGCGTCAATTTCTTGTCGGTTTTCCTTCCGGCAAGGGTGTTCAATATGTTGAGATTGCTAATAATCACAGCGGGGTTGGTTCTGCTGATCGGGTGTCAAACCACGCCCTCAAACCCGCCGCCAGAGCCGGCACAACCAAAATATCAGCCCGTTCCGCCCGCTTCATCCGCTCCGCCCGCGGCCCCCAAGGTTGCCAACAGCGAAACCTACGACAAGGAAATCAAGGGCATCATCGACCTGGCGAGCCATGATCGGTGGGAAGAAGCGCAAATTGCGTCCTCGGCGCTTCACGCCCACGACCCCACCAACGCCATGCTGCAACGCCTGAACGACTGGGTCGTGAAACAGGGCCAGAAACGCCGTGAGCAGGAGCTGGAGAACAAGATTCGTGAGGTGGAGGCCAAGAATTCGGTCTTCAACCCCACTCCCTTGAGCCTGTTGACCGAGAAAAAAGACCGCGGTCTGCCCGCGAGCAAGGACGTGCGGGACACGGTGGACCGAATCGAGAACGCCCCTTACATCCCCGAAACCTTTGGCAAGACCATCCGCCAGCAAGGCCCGCTCTTCGACATTGACGCCGCCAAGGGCCCGATGGCGAAGGTCCTGGAAAAGGAAGTGTCCATCCACCTCGACAACGTCCCGCTCGAAGCCATCATCGTGAACCTCAGCCAGTCCGCCGGGATCAATATCGTCGCGGACAAGTCGCTGGCCCCGCTCAAGCAGATGCTAAGCATCAACCTGGACAAGGTGAAGCTCGGCGAATTGCTCAAGTACATCGGGCGCAACTATGAATTGCAATTCCAGATCGGCCAGGAACTCGTGTGGGTGGTGGACGCCAAGGACCCAAAACGGCTGATGGAGGAAACGCGCTTCTATCGGTTGCGCAAAGGATTCGTTCTGCCCGCAGAACTAGCCGCGGAGGAGGTCGTTCGCGTAGCAACCACGGTGAACAACATCACCACTGTCAATGAATCGCAGAAATTCAAAAAATTCGTCAACGACAATGCCCCGCTGGTCCCAGCCCTCGAAAAAGCCATCACGAATCTTTTCACCGGTTCGAAGTGGATGATTGATTACGAGCGCAATCTGGTCGTCGCGCGGGGCACGCCCGAGCAACTGGAAGTTCTGGAGAACATCATCCGCGCCTTCGACCAGCCAATTCAGCAGGTGTTGATCGAGGCCCGCTTCGTCACACTCTCCAAACCCGCCTTCCTCCAACTGGGGGTGCTGTGGGAGACGAGCCGGCAGGCTCAGGTGGCGCGAACGCCGCAGGATTTCACCGGTTTGATCACCAGCCAGAATTTCCCAACCATCGCCAACACACCTACTCTGGGCATCGGTTTGCAGGAGTCCTTCACCAATGTGTTTGGTCACGACACGCTGCGGGCCACCATCAGCGCGCTGGAACAAGGCGGCGAAAGCCAGACGCTCAGCGCGCCGCGCCTGACCGTGATCAATAATCGGCCGGCGTCCATCAGTGACGGCAAGGTGCAATACTACTACGAGGAATATCAGGTCAAAAGCACGGTGCAGCAGTACTACACCGCCTCCTCCTTCGTGCCGAGCGGCAAACCCACCAAGATCACCGCGGGCGCCGAATTGAATGTGCTGGCCAGCATCAGCGGCGACGGCCAGAGCATCGTGCTGGCGCTCAATCCGCGCGTGAACACCGATGTGCGAATGGAAAAGTTCGCCACGCTGGTTGACAACTCGGGCACTGGCGCCGCGAGCACCTTCGACATCAACCTGCCGCAATACCGCACCCAGGAACTCTCCACGCGCGTCGTGGTGAAGTCCGGGGAGACCGTGGCGATGGGCGGGGTGCTGGAGCGCGACAAAAGCACCTATGTTGAATCCGTGCCCGTGCTCGGAAACATCCCCATCATTGGCGCGTTGTTCCGGCGGCGGACGGAAGTGGACAAGCCGCGCTACCTGCTGGTTTTCGTGACCGCCACCATCCTGACGGACTCGGGCGAGTACCTCATTTACGACGATCTCGCCGGGCGGGACCGGAAGTAGCGTGAAGAAGCAAGGAGCATGGAGCAGGGAGCATGGC
>CAZNOE010000591.1:449-4240 GCA_964574525.1 uncultured Bifidobacteriaceae bacterium | reverse complement strand
TAACAACAGCATGCAGCGGACGGCGCTGCGCGCCGCCGCTGATGCTGAGCGTTAGGCGTTGCTAAACATCTCGCTCAATAGTGAGCCAAAAATCAAAACAGGAGCACAATCAAATGAAAAACAAAGTAGCAGTGATCACAGGCGGTACAACAGGCTTTGGCAAGGGAACGGCAGAGCTTTTAGCCAGCAAAGGCGTGAAGGTCGTCATCAGCGGCCGCCGCAAAGAATTGGGCGAACAGCTCGTCGCCGACATTCGCGCCAAAGGCGGGGAGGCGATGTTCACGTTCACCAATGTCAACGATGAAGCCAGCGTTAAAGCACTCGTTGATACGGCAGTCGCAAATTATGGCCGTCTTGATTTAGCAGTGAACAATGCGGGCATCGCGACTGAAGGCGCAAAAATTGGTGATTCCGAAACAGCCAAGTTTCAGGAAATGATTCAAACCAATGTCTTGGGTGTTTATTTCGGCATGAAATACCAAATCCAACAGATGCTCAAAAACGGCGGAGGCTCAATTGTC
This sequence comes from uncultured Bifidobacteriaceae bacterium, assembly GCA_964574525.1. GTDB lineage: Bacteria > Verrucomicrobiota > Verrucomicrobiia > Limisphaerales > JADLHS01 > WYBW01. Next base: position 3,719 of record CAZNOE010000591.1, on the reverse strand, counting down.
AACCTCGCCTCAATCGCAGGTCTGAATGGCATTCCCTACACCGGCACTTACTGCGCCACCAAGCATGCGGTGGTTGGACTGACCAAAGCAGGCGCGCTTGACTATGCCACTCAGGGCATTCGCATTAACGCCGTTGCGCCAGGAGCGGCCAAAACTGAAATTATTGTCAAAGCACTTACCCAGGGTATCTATGATGAAGCAAGCGTTTCCGCCATGCACCCAATGAATCGTATGGGGGTGGCGCAAGAGATCGTCAATGGCATCGTATGGCTTTTATCTGATGAAGCCTCATTCGTGACAGGTCACATCCTCAATATTGATGGCGGATTCCAAGCTAAATGACAAAACCCGCAACGCCTAACCATGCGCTGCAGCGAACCGCCCACAAGCTCTGCTATTTACGGTTATGGAAAGTTTGAACCCCAACATTGTGTGTTAAACGCTCACCGCCCGGCGGTCGCTGAACTCAAGCGTTAGGCTTCAATGAAAAATTAACCCGATTGCCCGTTTCAATTATTAGGCGATTAGGTTAAGCCGATGAGATTACTTGGGCGACCAAGCCGTGCTTTTGTTCTTTTTCTTCGGGCATCGAAAGGAAAGTAATGCTTCAGGAAGGTGAAAAAAAGGGAATTTTCATTTGCACCAAAGGGGGCTTGATTGCGGAGAACCGGTAATGTATTATACGGAAGTAGATGATGGGCATATCTGGAAACCATATATTTAGAAGTTGGGTTTCATAACGAGCTGTTCTGGAGGTAAGAGCATATGGGTCGAGCCAAAACGAATGACGAGCTTGCGGAGCGAGAAGAGCCTTTATCACTCAGCGCTGTGGACTCGGGGACCTTGAGAATTATCGCCCGAAGCTTCGCGGTTATTGCGTTGCGGTTGGCGCCAAAGAAATTCGAGAACGACTCCGACAGGATACCGTTTCTAAAAGCTCTTGGCTTGTCGAACTCTGAAATAGCAAAACTCTTGGGGACAACAGCGAATACTGTTGCGGTTCGTCTATCCGTAGGAGGAAAGTCGAAGAAGAGGAAGAAGAAAAAGGGAAGTAAGTCCCATGCCAAGAATTGACCAATCCCTGCTCGAACGGCTCTCCGCTAAACTCGAGGTCGGAATACCTAGGGTTTACCAACTTATCGACGCGAAGGTTCGTGAGACGCACCTTCCTCGCCATTTGGCCGCCGTAGCGCTCGCGAGTGAAAGAGGAATCAATATTTCAAAGTACGCTTCCGCAGACGATTTAGCAATAATCCGATCCATCGCGAAGGCGTACTCTCCCCCCCCCAGTTCATATTTCAACATCGGCCGCCACCCTGAGTAAACGGAAAACTTCTAAGAAAAGGAGGGTGAAGTCGGCGTCTTCTCAACCAAAAGAACGGGGCAATACGGTTTTTGTTGTTCATGGCCGGAATGAAAAAGCGCGCAAGGCACTTTTTTCCCTGCTTCGCGCATTCAAACTTCAACCGATTGAATGGAACGAAGCCCTTAGAAAAACAGGCCAAGGTTCTCCTTACGTGGGGACGATTCTCGAATCCGCCTTTTCAAGGGCGTCCGCGATCGTGGTACTTCTTACTCCTGACGATGAGGCGAGGCTGAAGAAGAAATTCTTGACGAAAAGAGATTCGGTCCATGAGCGAAAACTCACCGGCCAAGCGAGGCCAAATGTGCTGTTCGAGGCAGGGATGGCATTTGGTCGGAATGCGAACAGTACCATTCTTATTCAGATAGGTGATGTCCGACCATTCAGTGACGTTGCCGGAAGGCACATCGTTTATCTTAGTAACTTGGAATCTAGTCGAAATGAACTCGCGGCGAAATTGATAAGTGCCGGCTGCCGTGTCGACACCTCCGGAAACGATTGGATGGATGCAGGGGACTTCGAGCTGTGAAACCTAACTTTGTGTTCGAGGCGGACGCAGTGAAACGTCGCAATGTTTCCTGTTTGGCTTGTGCCCCGCGCCGCTCAACACGGCGTTAGGCGGCTCGGGATGGTCAACGAACGAAGAATGGCAACGAATCGTTCGCACATGGTGCCGAGAGGATGCCCATGACAGAGGCTCTGCATGGAGCACTCGATCGCTATCGCGTTGACCCGCTGTCACCGTCGCTCCCTCCAGGACCGGCCGAAGTGAAAGAGCAATGGGTCGCGCCAAGCGGCTGGCTTCACTTTTTTTTGTGGATGTTCCTTATTAACCCAATCTTTGTCGGGCTTGCCCATGGCCAGAATTTCCTCTTCATTTTTCTCTCCCCCGTCGTTCCTTTCGCGCTCTACTGGTTACATGGCGTGGTAAAAGGTCAAGCAGCGCGGCGGAGCCTCAAGGAGCAGAAGGCGGTCGAATGGCTCAAGACGCTGAACGATCTCAGCGAGAAAACCAAGGTCGAGGCCCAGGAGATGGCTCTCGTGCTCCGCTCATCACTGACATCCTCGTCTCAGCTTCGCAGCGGGCTCTTCATGTCTCTGGATGCAGCGTCCCGCGCTCTCGACCAAGCGCTTGTCGAACATCGCGAACGAGCCTTCGCACCGTTTTGGGATGCCATTGAGGCTACTGCGGCGGCTCTAGCCAGCTATCAGCACGGAGTGAAACAGATTGGTGCAGTCGCGCAACAGTACTACGCCAAGCTGGAGCATCGGAGTCACAGTTTTCCGCCGTTCCCCTACCTTTCCTTGGACCTTCCTTCAGCAGATGAGATCGTCAGCCGCCTCAAGCAGGTCGTGCGCACGGGCCAGACCGATTTCGAATTCGCAAACATCTGGGAGCACCGCAAAACGCGGGAGACGATCAAAACCGGATTCGGGTCACTGGAGGCGGCGGTGCGGCAAGTCGGCGCGAGCGTCGTTGACGCGGTTCAGGGCGTGCATGCGGCACTCGATTCGGGTTTCGACCGCCTCGTGGAGAGCCAGGTGGCTTCGACAGCTGCGATCACGGCCGCAGTGGCTAACGCAGCCGAGCAAGCAGCCGGGCAACTTGAGGAACAGCGCAAGGAGGTGTGTCAAATCCTCGACAGCCAAGACCGAAAACTGGATAACATCCAGTGGCGCCGTAAACCGTCTGGGATGAGCTATTAGCGGTAGAGGTCCAACCCCATCGACAGCAAGCGCCCGACGGCTCTGCTCTGTCAGAGACGTTGCAGCTTCCTGTGTGCCGCCTAACAGACGCTGCACCAGACGGCCGCGCGATCAAGACCAGTGAGCGACCGCTGGTGAGCGCTGGGCGTTAGGCTTCAATGAAAAATTAACCCGATTGCCCGTTTCAATTATTAGGCGAT
>CAZNOE010000591.1:0-349 GCA_964574525.1 uncultured Bifidobacteriaceae bacterium | reverse complement strand
GTTAAGCCGATGAGATTACTTGGGCGACCAAGCCGTGCTTTTGTTCTTTTTCTTCTGGCATCAAAAAGGAAAGTAATGCTAAAGAGGAGTGAAAAAAAGAGAATTTTCGGCCAAGAAAAAAGGAGCTAAAAAAAAGAGGCGGCCTTGCAGAATTAGGTCAAAAAAGTCTGGACTTTTGGAGGGCGGGTAATGTATTTTGCGGAAAGTGAGGGAACTTAACAACCAACGCCCACCGGTGTCTTATGCCGATAGAAAGTGCCATAAGGGTGATATGGGGAAACCATATAATCAATAGTTAGCGCGCATGACCAAGACCCGCCTCACGACAGGAGTGTTGCCATGAGAAAAC
>CAZNOE010000590.1:0-4244 GCA_964574525.1 uncultured Bifidobacteriaceae bacterium | reverse complement strand
GGCGGAGGGTGGAAAACCGTTGAAACGGTTTCCCGAATCCTGGCGACGGTTCGCACCCCGCTGAAGCGGGGTGTTAATGAGAAACGTCCTCTCGCACGCCGTTAACGTGCGAGTGCTACGGTTTGGCAGAGTTGTTGATTTCATTTGAATTTTACGCTCCACGAAACTTCACGGCTGGGTGGCGAATCAATTCTTGCGCGGAGGAGGTTGCCGTCAGACACCACCGACGTTTTACTCCGGCGGACTTGTCCGCAGCCGAAACCTCAACGGCGTGCGGTGTCAAATTTTTCCCGCCGGTCTCAGCGACGATGCGTAATTCGTAAGCATCGCCGCCGACCACTTTGCTGCGGCCGCTCAAGGTTTTCCTCCTGGCATCCCATTGTCACTGATTATTTGCGGAAAAGTCTTGAGCTTTACCGTCGACCTTGGCGTTCGACGCGCCCTCGCGTCGAACAATTCCCGAACTGCCGGACGGGGCCGTCCGTCAAGGCAGGCGTGGGCGCGTGGCTCCTCCCGTTCCAGACCGCGATTGTGACCCTTGTCCCCAGTACTGGTGACTGTTCGGGTGGCGGGCATCTGATAGAGTATAAGCGTAGGTGAGACGCAGAATGCAGTTACCGTGTGTGTAGTAAGCCGTGAGTCTGCAACGGCGCGTCTCGGAGAAAAGATTTTGTTCTCAGGGCCGGATGAAAATCCGGCCCTTCTCTTTTGTGGGTAGGGCCAGGTTGCCGCGCACGGCCCAAATGTTTGGGACAAGCAGCGGCTTGTCCTACCGAAAGCCGAGCAGCCGGGACAACCGTAAATCGGCAGGAGCCGCCCGAGGGCGGCCCCTGCTGAACCGGTTAGTCCTCAAGCATCCTACCTCCTTGAAAAACCCACGTTCTCAGGCGCGACGCATCAACATCACGATCGCGTGTCACTAATGGAATCGGCTTCAAAAGCACCCTCCCCATTTGTGCGGGAGATGGTCCTAAGCAAGAGTCAACCGGATTGTGCATCAGGAATGCGCTTTGCGCTTGCCGCGGAGTTTTTTTATTTCATAGCAAGCTCCAGTGGTTTTTGCCGGTGGCGGACGGGTCTGTTGGTGAAAATCATCGGGGAATGACACTGAGGTTTCGCACACAAGCCCACCAAAATCCTCTCTCACACGTGAGCGGGTGAATCATCTCCAAAAATTCGCATCAAGCGCGCTCGTGGACGGGTGCCGCGACTGTATTCAGGTGATTTCCTCTTGCAACCGTTTGACCTCTGTTCTAATTGCGTCGGTCACACGGTGCTTAATCACGTAAACCTGGTTCACTGACACATTGAATCGCTCGGCCACCTTCTCCGGCGGCCAATCCTTATTAACGTAGAAGTCGAAGATTTGGTATTTCTCCGGATCAATGCGTCGCTGCACTTTGGCGATGGCTGCTTGCAGAAGATTGTTCTCCCATTCAGCTTCCCAAACGGCGTCAAGCGCCTGGCCCGCGGGGTCTGCCACTTTCTCCACCAAGGCAGTCGAGGTACTGTCCGCGGAGGTGGGAATCTGGCTGGCAAATGGCCCACGCTTGCGAAACTGGGCAATGATCCGCCAGCGCGTCATGATCAAGAGCCAGGCTTTGAAAGATCCAATGGCCGGGTCGTAATTGAAAGTGGGCATATGCCTGGCTACTGAAGCCATCGTTTCCTGCACGACATCCTGCGCTTCGGCGTCGGTCAAGCTGGCGCGACGGGCGACGCCATAAATCAGTTTCCAGTAAGTGTCGAAAAAGTCCTTCCAGTTTGAGTTGTCCTGCCAGTCCTTCAACCGGTGGATGAGGCTCGCGCGGGTTGGAATTAGTTCGTCCCGGAGATGCTTCATGGGTTTCAATAATTGGGCGACGGATGCCGCATGACTATTACCGCAAGGCCGGAAATTTTGCCAGTTTTCGGCGAAGCGTCAGCCTTCCCCCAGTTCCATGCTGTCGGTGAACATGGCCATGATGAGGCGGCGGCTGGCTTCTTCGGCCAGGTTGGCAGCCTTCACCCGGGTCACGGTTCCGTCCTCCACCTTCTGCTGTCCCAAAAGCCAGAGCGCGGCCATGAGACCGAGCTGGATGGCTTTGCGGTTTTCGCGTCGAAACTCGCGGATCAGGTGCGCGTCGGGCCACGCGGTCAGGCCGAACGGCTGCGTATCGGTGCTGTCCGCCAGCATGACCTCGATGTCGGTCGAGGCGTAAATCTGCCGGGCGTAGCAGTAAATGATCGAGGCCAACAGCGCTTTGGGCTGGAAGGATGGTCCGGCATTGCTTGGAGCCACGGGATGCAGCGTGTTCGGATCAACCGTGTCCACGGCAGCTTGGATTGCCTGGCTGAGGGCATCACTTCCGGTCGTGGGGTACCCCGGCCTGGTCATCACACTCAGGGTCAGGCCGGGGTCAAAACGCGTTTTCGGTGTCAAGGTATTCATAATGGTTCTCTCCGGGTTGTTGGTTACATTCTGGAAGCGGTACGCGCGGGCAGGGCGAATCTTTCAAAAGAATTTCCATTGACCTGAAAGAAACGGGCGTTTTCCCCGTACCGCTAATGACACGGGCATTTAGGGCCGTGAACGGATTTAAGTGAACGAGACATTCACTTGCACTGCTGCGACCCAATCTGCTACAAGCCATGACACACTCAAAAGCCAACTCCATGAAACCTGGGCCAGCAACAGGTCGGTGGCTTCTCACACCAGCGCTTTCTTTGGCCGCTGCGATCTCGGCCGCGCCGTGGCTGGGATTTTCAGCGACGAACGAAGCCGCGAAAGGCGAAGTACGGATCGTCAACATTCAGGGCACATTGGAAATCATCCGCGGTGGCATCGGGGTCGGCGTGCGCACGCAGACCACCAATCAGCCTCCGCTGAACCCCGGCGACCGATTGCGCACCGGCCCCAACAGCCGCGTCACGCTCCGCTGGTCGGACCAGAGCGTCGTGCCCTTCGGCGCGCTGACGGAGATAGAAATTCTGCCGCCCCACGCGCTGGGAGCGCAATCGGGTCTGCGCTTGCTCAAAGGCATTCTCTCCTTTTTTCACCGCGACGAACCGGGCCGCATCCGCCTGATCACTCGCGGTGCCATCGCTGGCGTGAAAGGAACCGAATTCGTCGCGAAGGTCGAAACCGTAAACGGCACGGAACGGACGACGTTCTCGGTAATTGACGGCGAAGTGGAATTCGGCAACGACCACGGCACCCTCGTCCTGACCAGCGGCCAGGAGGCTTTCGCCGAGCCCAACCAAGCGCCCGTTCGCACCGCCGGTTTCATCGCCAACAACGTCCTGCAATGGTGCTTTTATTATCCCGCCGTGCTGGATTTGCGCGACCTGCCGCTCACGCGCGAAGAACAGCAAGCGCTCAGCGAATCCCTAGCCGCGTACCGTGAAGGAGATTTGCTCGCCGCGCTGGACAAATATCCCGGGGCGCGCCAGCCCGGGTCGGACGCCGAACGCGTGTATTACGCAGCGCTCGTGCTCTCCGTCGGCCAGGTCGAGCAGGCGGAAGCCGCGCTCGCCCTCTTGCCTGCCGCCGAGCCGACCGGACGCCTTCCCCGCCTCGCCAACGCATTGCGTCAGCTCATCGCCGCCGTGAAGCGCCAGCCAAGTCCCTCCAGTCTCAACCCTGAACTCGCAACCGAGTTCCTTGCCGCCTCATACTACGAGCAGTCCCGTGCCAGCGGCGACGAGTCGCTAAAGGCGGCGTTGAAGCTGGCAAAGGAAGCAGCGGCCAGATCGCCGGAGTTTGGCTTCGGATGGGAACGCGTGGCGGAACTCGAATTCAGCTTTGGACGGAACGACCGCGCACTCGAAGCCCTGAACGCAAGCCTCGCGCTCGCCCCGCGCAACGCGCAAGCGCTCGCATTGAAAGGATTCCTGCTTGCCGCGCAAAACAAGACCCGCGAAGCGATCGGGTGGTTTGATCGGGCCATGGCCGTGGACTCGGCGCTCGGCAATGCCTGGTTGGGCCGAGGACTGTGCCGCATACGCCGCGGCGACCTGCGTGGCGGGCGCGAAGACTTGCTGGTGGCGGCTGCCCTCGAACCGCAGCGCGCCGGATTGCGCAGCTACCTGGGCAAGGCGTACGCGGACACCGGCGATGGCCCGCGCGCCGCCAAAGAACTTCAACTGGCGAAGGACTTGGACCCGAAGGATCCGACCGCGTGGCTTTATTCCGCCCTGCTCCATCAACAGAACAACCGCATCAACGAAGCGATTCGAGACTTGGAAAAATCGCAAGAGTTGAA
>CAZNOE010000589.1:0-4248 GCA_964574525.1 uncultured Bifidobacteriaceae bacterium | reverse complement strand
AGCCGGCGATTTTCAACCGGGCCTTGAGCACAAACGAGATTGCGTCGCTCTACAATGCCGGTTCGCTGGGCAAGACGAGCACTGGGCCTTACTTGAACACGCCGCCAACGTTGCCCGATGCAGTTGTCGGAACGGGTTATACGCAGACCATCACTTCGGTCCGAGGCGCCGCGCCCGTGACTTACGCTGTCACCAGCGGCGTGTTGCCTCCCGGCTTGACATTGAACTCCTCCGGTTTGCTCAGCGGAACGCCCACGACGGTTGGGGGCTTCAACTTCACCATCCGCGCCACGGATGCCGGCGCTCTTAGTAACAGCCAGTCGTTCACGCTTCAAGTCTTTGCGAAGATTCCGCCGCCGCCCGGCCTCGTCGGCTGGTGGCGCGCGGAGTCCAACGCCCTCGATTCTGTTGGCACCAATAACGGGGTGCTGGCCAACGGGGCAACATTCGCCCCCGGTAAGGTCGGACAGGCTTTCTCGTTGGATGGCGTGAATGACTCCGTTGATATTCCCGATGCACCCTTGCTGCGCCCGGCCTCGGTCACGCTCGAAACCTGGGCCTTGTTCACTGACACCGGCACCCGGGTCCTGCTGGGCAAGCCGGTCGGGTCAGGATTCAGCGATTCATACCAAATCTATATCAGTGCCGGGAACCTTGGCGCCTTTGTGGGCGACGCCGCGGGCATCGGCCCTCAGTTGAGCATCCCGTTCTCACCCGTGTTCGGGAATTGGTATCACTTCGCCTACACCTTCGATGATGCCTCCAAACAGCAAGCCCTTTATGTCAACGGGTCTCAGGTGGCGAGCGGCGTGGCCAACAAAACGATCGGCTACGACACTCAACCGATGCTGCTCGGACGCGACATTGAAAACGGCAGCCCGAACTACTTCTTCGCCGGGCGCCTGGACGAAGCCGCCCTCTACAACCGCGCGTTGAGCGCCGGGGAAATTGCTTTGATCTACAACGCCGGGCCAGGTGGCAAGACTGCGTCGGGTCCGTACTTCAGCACGCCGCCATCGCTCCCTGACGCGGTCGAGGGCTTGGGCTACACGCGAACGATCGCCACGGTGCGGGGAACACTGCCCGTTTCATTCGCAGTGGTGGGCGGTGCGTTGCCGGCCGGTGTAACGCTCAGTTCCGGCGGAGTCCTGAGCGGCACGCCCGGCAGTGCGGGCAATTTCAGCTTCACCGTCCGCGCAACCGACGCAGTCAGCCTCACCGCCGACCAGGTTTTCACGCTGCAAGTGCTCCCGAAAGTTTTTCCGCCCGCCGGACTGGTGGCGTGGTGGCGCGCGGAAGACAACACGCTGGACACCGTCGGCACCAGTGACGGCGTTCTGATTAATGGCGCCACCTTCGCGCCGGGCAAAGTGGGCCGGGCCTTTTCACTCGATGGCTTGGACGACACCGTCGAGATTGCCGATGCACCGGCGCTCCGGCCTGCCTCGCTCACGTTGGAAACCTGGGTGCTATTCTTTAGCACGGGTGGCAACCAGCACATCATCGCCAAGCCGCTCGGCAGCGGTATCGCCGACTCGTTCGTGTTGTGGTACGAAAACGGGAATCTTCGCGGCTTGGTTTCTGATATCAACGGGGCCAACAGCTTCATCAGTGTTCCTTTCACACCGGTCGCGGGGCGCTGGTACCATGTCGCGTTCACGTTCGATGACAACACGAAGGAGCAATGGCTTTATCTGGACGGCGTCGCTGTCGCCACGGGAACATCAAACCGAAGAATTGGTTACGATGAGCATCCGGTGCAATTGGGCGGCGACATTGACAACGGCAACCTCGCATGGGTGCTCCAAGGCCGGATTGACGAAGCCGCCATTTACAATCGCGCGCTGGGCGCAGCCGAAATCGCTTCGATTTACGCGGCCGGCACTGGCGGGAAAACCACTGCGGGTCCTTACATCAATACTCCGCCACAGCTACCGGCTGGAGTTCTGGGCCGCGCCTACACCCAGACCGTCACCTCCGTCCGTGGCGCGCCGCCAGTCGCTTATTCGCTGGTGGGCGGCGCGTTGCCGGTTGGTTTCACGCTGAGTTCGGCGGGCGTGCTTGGTGGAACGCCCATCACCACCGGCAACTCGAGTTTCGTCGTGCGCGCGACTGATGCAACCAGCCTCTCGGGAGATCAGGCGTTCACGATTGAAGTTTTCCCACAAGTCCCGCCTCCCGCCGGCCTCATCAGTTGGTGGCGCGCGGAGAACAACGGCTTGGATGCCGTCGGCGCGAATCACGGCATCGTGACCAACGGCGCGGCTTACGCGGCGGGCGAGGCGGGTCAAGCATTCTTGCTCGATGGCGTCAATGACTACGTGCAGGTTGCGGATGCGCCAACTTTGCGGCCCGCATCGGTCACACTCGAGACGTGGGTGCTGTTCACGGCGACCGGCACGAGAATCCTTCTCGGCAAACCGGTTGGCGGCGGCACCAGTGACTCGTATCAAATCTATCTGAGTGGTGGAAATCTCGGCGCATTTGTCGGCGACGCCGCGGGCGCAGGCACGCAACTCACGATCCCGTTCGCGCCCGTTCTGGGGCGCTGGTATCATGTCGCTTACACTTTCGATGACGGCTCGCTTCAGCAAGTCCTCTACCTTGACGGCATCACCGTCGCGAGCGGATTGGGGAGCAAGCGCATCGGTTACGATTCCCAACCGGTTTTCCTTGGCTGCGACATCGAGAATGGCAACCGCGCTTTCTTCCTGTCTGGCCGGATTGACGAAGCCGCGATCTACAATCGCGCGCTAACGGCTGATGAAATCGCGGCGATCCTCAATACCCGGGCCGCGGGCAAAACGACGGTTGGTCCCTACTTCAGTACCACACCGCCGTTGCCGGAGGGCGTGATCGGTCGAGCCTATGCGCAATCCATCATCGCAGTTCGCGGAATAGCTCCCGTCGTCTATACACTGACGCAGGGCGCGTTGCCACCGGGTCTCACGTTCAATTCGGGCGGACTGGTAAGCGGGACGCCAACTGCTGCCGGCAGTTCCACTTTCGTAATTCGTGCGACGGATGCCGCCGGACTTTTCGCCGAACAGTTCTACACGTTGGAGGTCTTCGCGCCGGTGCCCGTGCCGACCGGACTGCTCGCGTGGTGGAAGGGAGACAACAACGCCCAGGATTCAGCCGGCACAAACCACGGCACGATGCTCGGCGGGGCGACCTTCGCTGCGGGAAAAGTCAACGCTGCTTTCAATCTCAACGGCACGAATGCTTACGTCGCGATCTCGAATTCTTCATGGTTGAATCCGACTGGCCCGTTCAGCCTTGAGGTCTGGATCAAAACAAGTCCGCAACAATTCAGCCCGGATGGTTACTCCCTGATTGTGGACAAATCACATGGCTTCACTGACAGCACGGGCTGGGCACTGCAAGGAAATCCGAACGGCACGGTGTCTTTCTTCTTCGGCCTGGGCGGCGGTGGCCCCTTTAACTTCATCGGTCCTAGTACGCCGGGCAGCCTGCGCGACGATCGCTGGCATCACCTTGCCGGCGTTTTCACCGGCGCACAAATCGTTCTCTACCAGGACGGCACGCTGGTCGGCGCGACGAGCAACACGAATCTGCCGGCGGGCAATTCCCGGGACGTTCAGATTGGCCGCTCTTGGGGCGGCGGCTCGCCCGGTCGTTATTTCCACGGGTTGATTGACGAGGTTTCTTTTTATGGCCGCGCTTTGTCTGAGGTCGAGATCGCCGCCATTTACAACGCCGGAACTGCCGGCAAAGGAGTTATCTCCACGACACCCCCGCTCGTGCTACGGCCATCGCGCCAGGCGGGAGTGGTTGTGATCTCGTTCGACGCGACCATTGGCAAGTCCTACACGATCCAGTCTGCTCCAGGCATCCTCGGTGGATGGACAACATTTTCGAACATCACCGCGACCCAAACGAACGTGGCGTTCTCCGATTCGATCATAAGCGCTCAGCAGCGTTACTTCCGTGTTACCACGACGGGGAATTGATCTGCTCGTGACAGGACGTTAGCCTAAGCCGGAACGATTCAGTTCAAACGGGAGCGCCCGCGTCACGCGGGCTGTCGTTGCCGTCCCGGCAACGACTTCCACCTTCCAATTTTTCCCGCCCCAAAGAGTGGGTAAAATCCAGTTGGACGAGTATGTTCGGCGCGACGCCGAACATCGCACGCCGGAGGCGCGCGCTCCCCAATCCAACTGCATCGTTCCGGCTAAGACTCAAATTGACTGCCCGCGACAATTTGGGAGGGTCAAGAAATACCCG
>CAZNOE010000588.1:0-4249 GCA_964574525.1 uncultured Bifidobacteriaceae bacterium | reverse complement strand
GCGACGGCGAGCGTCGGCGTGCTGCGCGCGACGGTGGACGAAGAGGGCAAGACGCGGATCAAACAGCGGTACCTCGTTTCAGCGCCGGTGATGGGCCAACTTCGGCGCATTCCGTGGAAGGCCGGAGCGGAGGTGCGCGCGGGCGAAACCGTGATCGCGGTGATTGATCCGCTTTCGCCATCGCTGCTCGATGCGCGCAGCCGGGCTTTGGCTGAAGCCCGGCGCGTTACGGCTGTTGCGCAGGTCGAACGAGCGCGCGCCGCGCACGTCTTTGCCGCCAGTGAACTGAAGCGGTCCAAAAAACTCGCCGACGAAAAAACCATCTCCCTCCAGGAACTCGAAGGCGCGCAATGGCGTGAAACGGCTGCGGCGCGCGAACTGGCGGCGGCCGAAAGCGCGTTGCGCCAGGCCGAGGCGGAGCTTGCCGAATTCAACGTCGCGGGCAGCGGCGGCGCGGCCACAACCGCGCCCGTCGAAGTCAAAGCGCCAGCCAGCGGGCGGGTGCTGCGGGTGTTTGAGGAAAGCTCGCACGTCGTCAGCGCGGGCACACCGCTCGTGGAGATTGGTGATCCCGCGGATTTGGAAGTTGTCATTGACGTGCTCTCGCGTGACGGGGCGGCCATCGTTCCCGGCACGCGGGTCGAGTTGGAGCAGTGGGGCGGTGGAGAGCCGCTCGTAGCCAGGGTGCGCCTCGTCGAGCCGGCGGCGTTCACCAAGGTGTCCGCGCTCGGCGTCGAGGAACAACGCGTCAACGTCATCGCGGATCTTGTGACGCCACCGGAGCAGCGGTTGAACCTTGGCGACAATTTCCGCGTTGAAGCGCGTATCGTCGTGTGGGAAACAGCTGACGCCCTGAAAGTGCCGGCCGGAGCGCTGTTCCGAAGAAGCGGCCAATGGGCGGTGTTCGTCGTGTCCGGCAATCGCGCCCGGTTGCAGCCGGTGAAAACGGGCCGGGCGAGCGCTACGGAGACACAGGTGTTGGAGGGATTAAAGAATGGTGACACCGTTGTCCTGTATCCCGGCGACCGCGTGCGCAGCGGTGGGCGGGTGAAGCCGGTCAATATCTGATTTGGGAGATATTATTCCACAATACGATTCCAAGTCGGCGCGCGTACCGCGTTCGGTCACCCCGTTTGCAACGGCGACGACAAACACAAACCAGCGCGATGTTCAGGCACTAAAATATTGCCCCCGCTGGTGAGTTTCCCCTAAAGGTTGCAGCGCGACGAACTGCGTTTTTCATGCAAGTGCCAAACATGCATCCTGTGGAGCGGCTCCTGCATCGCCTGACCGATTGCATCTGGCGCTGGCGGAACTGGTTCGTGTACCCACAAATCGTGCTCTTCGGCGTCTGCGTCGTGTTTGCCGTGCGCTTCCTGGAGTTTCGCACCAGTCGCAACGATCTGGTGTCGGCGGACGAGGCCTACCGGCGGAACCGGCTCCAGTTAAAACAGGAGTTTCAAGTGCAGGAGGAACTGGTGACGCTGATCGAGAGCGACGACCAGGAGAAGAACCGTCAGTTTGTGGAACGTCTCGCCGCCCGCCTGGAAGTAGAGACGAACCTGGTCAAGGACATTTTCTTCAAGGGCGATCTCCGGGCGATGGGGCCGAAAGCGCTGTTGTTTCTTCCCCAGGAACGGTTGGAGCAGGTCCTGCCGGCGGTGCGGGATTACGGTCCGCTGGTAAGGAAATTCTCCGAAGTCAACAATCTGAGTTCGCTCTTCGCCGAAGTGGGCGCGCAAATTCGCGCCCTGGATCCAGAAAAAGTCAGCAGCCAGCCGCTGGTGAAATCCCTGCCCGCGTTGACTCGGATCGCCGACCAGGCGACGGCCAGTTTGCAGCGGCCAGGCGTGCCGCCATCACCCGGCATCACGGCATTGTTTGCCGGGACGTCGAAAACCGAGGCGGGCGAATATGTCAACTTCGCGGAAGGACGCTTTTACGTCCTCACGTGCGCCGCCCGGGAGGAAGCGTTGGAAGAACGCGCCATCCGCCGGCTGCGCGAATTGGTGCGCGAGACACAGATGGAAGTTCCCGGCGTGAACGTTGGAGTCACCGGCGAGCCCGTGCTGCGCGTCGATGAAATGGAACAGGCGCAGGCGGACACGGCACTGGCTTCAATCGTCTCGCTGGTGATCGTGTCGTTGATCTTTATCATCGGCTACCGCGAAATTGGCCGGCCGCTCAAGGCGACCGTGTGCCTGATCGTCGGTATCGGCTACACCGTCGGCTTTGCCACTCTCACCGTTGGGCATTTGAATCTTCTGACCATTACGTTTGTTCCGATTCTGATCGGGCTGGCGATTGATTTCGGCGTTCACTTGATCACCCGCTTCGAAGAGGAATTGAGCCGTGGCCGCCCGGAGCGAATCGCCCTGGACAAGGCACTGGTGGCCACGGGCACAGGCATCTGCACGAGTGGTTTTACCATCGCCGTCGCGTTTTTGGCGATGACGCTGACGGGGTTCAAAGGAATTCGGGAAATGGGAATCATCGCAGGAGGTGGCCTGCTGGTTTGCCTCGTTCCCATGATGACCATGTTGCCCGCGATGTTGCTCACGCGTCGTGAGTGCGGACCCCGTGTGCGACCACCTGGAAAAGCCAGACACCGGCGGGAACGGATTGAGCAGCTCTGGCTTAAGCGGCCCCGCGCGACGGTTGCCACCGGCCTCGTGCTGGCCATCTTCGCTTTTACGGCGCTTCAAAACATTTCGTTTGATTACAACCTGCTGAACTTGCAAAGCCAGAATTTGTCTGCTGTCGTGTACGAGAAAAAATTGGTCCGTTCCTCGCCGCGCTCGCTGCTCTCCTGCGCCGTAGTTGCTGATTCCCTGCCCGAGGCGCTCGTGTTGGAAAAGCGGATTCGCCGCATCCGATCCGTGGCCGAGGTGGACTCGGTGGCGTCCTTGATTGCGGAGAACGAGGAAGCGAAGCTTGAACTGGTGCGACAGATCAAAGCGGAAGCGGCGGGCATTCACTTCGCGCCGATGGACCGCCAGCCGCTCGATCCGGCCACGTTGAATCGGACGCTCGAATCGTTCGAGGAAACTCTCCGTGGCGCCGCCTATTTGTTGAACAACAAACGCCACGACGAGTTGCGCGACCAGGTACAGCGCTTGGGAGAATCAGTTACAAAATTGCGCGCCGGGCTGGCCGCCCCGGGTCGCGAGCCGGCCGCCGCAAAGTTGACGCTTTTTCAGCAGGCGCTGTTTCACGATTTGGAAATCACGATGACAGCGCTGAAGAATCAGGAATATCGCGAGCCCTTGCGGCCCCAAGACCTGCCGGCGGGTTTGCGTTCCCGCTTTATTGGCCGCACCGGCAAATATCTTCTTCAGGTTTATCCCAAAGGAGACGTTTGGGAACGCAACAATCAGGAAACGTTTGTTCGCGATTTGAGGAGCATTGATCCCAACGTCACCGGTTCGCCCGTCCAATTCTACGAGTACACAAACATGCTGAAGAAGAACTTTCAGAAGTCCGCCGTGTATGCTTTGGTGGCCATCGTGGTGATGTTGATGTTGCACTTTCGCAATGCGGCCAGCGTGCTGCTGATCCTGATGCCGGTCGTGATCGGCATCTGCTGGATGCTCGGCTTCATGGCGGTCTTTCATCTGCCGTTTAACCCGGCCAATATCATCTCGCTCACGCTGCTGATCGGCATCGGCGTCAGCAACGGTGTTCATATCATCAACCGGTTCACCGAAGAGAAACATCCCACCATCCTCGCCAAAAGCACGGGCAAGGCGGTGCTGGTTTCGGCACTGACGACCATCGCGGGCTTCGGCAGTCTGATGCTGGCCAAACACCGGGGCATCGCCAGCCTTGGCCAGGTGATGTCCCTCGGCACGGCGATGTGCATGATTGCCTCGTTGACGATCTTGCCGGCGGTGTTGATTCTTCTGACCCGATCAGGTCTGAAACTGGCACACGGATGGTTTGCGTCCCGAGTGGCGGAACCGGAACAGCAGGAGTAAATGCAGCAACCGGCAGACGCTGGCGCTTCCGAGCAGGTCAGTTTGATTTTTCTTACCCTGCAGTTGCTTGTTGGCTATCGGTTATGCGTTGTAAGTGCCGCTGGCCGTTGTTCCGCCCCGGCCCGTCCAATTCGTGTGGAAGAATTCGCCGCGCGGCTTGTCCACGCGCTCGTAAGTGTGCGCGCCGAAATAATCGCGCTGGGCTTGGAGCAGATTGGCCGGCAACACCGCCGAACGATACTGATCGTAAAACGCCAGCGCAGTGCTGAACG
>CAZNOE010000587.1:0-4252 GCA_964574525.1 uncultured Bifidobacteriaceae bacterium | reverse complement strand
TCAACAGCCACACGGCTTCGCCCGCCGACAAATCCCACTCGAACACACCGGGCGACGCGAGGTCCTCGGTGTCGTCAAGTCCGCGTGCGCGTTCTTCTTCGTAAAGAAAGTTGCGATACCAAAGCGGCTCGTGCGCGTAGTGGCCGTTGTGGCCATACATCGCGTAAATGCCGGGCAAACCTTCGTAGGGTCGCCACAAAACCTTCTCGCCGTTCGGTGTGGGGTCGAAACGGAACGCGGCATTCTCCTTGTGCAGCCCGTGATAATCGCGTCCCGACAGAAGCGGTCGAACGAACAGGCGGACATTCTTCGCTTCGCGCGTCAATCGCCAGGTGAGCGCCGTTACTCCGGCTTCTCCAGCGACAAAGATTTCCTGCGCCAGTTCCGTGCCGTCCTCAAACTTGAATCGCCACTTCGGCCACGGCTCGACGGAAAAGTCTTCGATACGCTGCGCGCCATCAGGATGAATCACGTCCGGCGCGTAGCGTTGCGACGTGAGGGCGAATCGGCCCTTGGGCGTTTCAATCCACGCGTCGAACCCGTTCACCAACACCATGCGGCCCGTGGGCGGCGTGGTGGCGGTGAGCAGCAGCGCGTGGTAACGGCGCGTGCGGATGCCGGTCGAAGTGCCTGAAGCGAAACCGCCGAGGCCGTCGGCTTCGAGCCATTCGCGGGAGGAAACAGGAGGAGTGGTCATGGTTTTGTTATGGGATTTGTAGCAACCGACGTGAGGAGGCTCTGTTCTTCGTTTTGTGCAGGTATTGTTTTGCGGGTTTGGAAGTTTGAGTCTCCTCACGTCGGTTGCTGCGAGAGTTTAACCGCCAGTTTCAAAGCCGGGATACAGCGTCATGCCGCCGTCCACGAAAATGCTCGCGCCGTGGATGTAATCCGAATCGTCGCTGGCCAGCCACACGGCGGCACGGCCAATGTCGTCCGGCTCGCCGATGCGTTTGTAGGGAATGAGCTTCATCAATTCGCGATAGGCTTCGGGCGTGCCCCAAGCTTCCATGTTGATGGGCGTGCGGACCGCGCCAGGACAAACCGAGTTCACGCGGATGCGGTGCGGCGCGACTTCCTGCGCGATGCTTTTCATCATCAGCATCACGCCGCCTTTACTGGCGGCGTAGTTGACGTGGCCGGCCCATGGAATGACT
Organism: uncultured Bifidobacteriaceae bacterium; assembly: GCA_964574525.1. Taxonomy (GTDB): domain Bacteria; phylum Verrucomicrobiota; class Verrucomicrobiia; order Limisphaerales; family JADLHS01; genus WYBW01. The sequence goes on along the minus strand of CAZNOE010000587.1, from coordinate 3,098 downwards.
TCGTGGACACTGCTCATGCAAATGATTTTTCCCGCCGCGCAACTCACTTCCTTGCGGATGCCGTGCCGCTTGAATTCGCGGATGGCTTCGCGCGAGCATAGAAATTGTCCGGTGAGATTCACGTCGAGGACGAACTGCCAGTCGGCGAGTGACATCTGGTCAATCGGCGCGTCCTTCTGCAAACCGGCGTTGTTGACGAGGATGTCAATAGTGCCGAACTCATGGATCATCTTCTTGAACATCGCCTGCACGTCGTCTTCTTTGGCGACATTGGCCTTGTGTGCGAAAGCATTACCGCCGTGACTGGTGATATGCGCAACCACTTCCTCGGCGGCTTCGGGACGCGAGACGTAGTTCACGACTACATCCGCGCCAGCGTTGGCGAGCGAAAGGGCGACGGCTTTGCCGATGCCGGAATTCGCGCCGGTGACGAGCGCCTTCTGGCCTTTGAGGACTTTGTTGGTCCGCATCGCCGGCATCACCGCTTCGGGCAGGTTCTCGTCGCGGAGATGCTGCTGCATCAGCTCCTCGTGTTCCGACGGCATGGACATACTCATGGCGCGGCTAGGTGGTAGTTTTATTTCGGGCATTGAGTTCATGGTTTCAAATTTGTTTTAATCAATCGCTGTTGCTTTGTGCTCTGGTTGGTCGAGAGGCGGGAGCAGTCCTTACATTTTCAAGCGGCGAGGGCAATGCAAGAACCGCAAGTTATGAATATGGAAAGCAATCTGATCGCGGGTCAGCCGCTCCCGGCGACCGCCGCGCCGCCTGCCGGCGGCACTTTGTCCGACCCGGAACGGTGGGTGGAATTATACGGGGACTACCTGTTCAAATATGCGCTCATGCGTCTGCGCGACACAGCCAAGGCTGAGGACGCGGTGCAGGAAACATTCCTCGCGGTGCTCAAGGGTGGCAAGACCTTCGCGGGTCGGTCGGCGGAAAAGAGCTGGCTGGTCGGCATCCTGAAAAACAAAGTTTGCGACCATTACCGCAAAGCGAGCCGGGAGACTTCTTTTACTGACATGGAGTTCTACTCGGACGAAGAGAGCGACCGTTTCATCCCAGACGGCATGTTCAAGGATGGATGGATTCACGAACTCGGCCCGCAGGAGTGGTCGCGTCCGGGCGCGAGTCTGGACAGCGAAGTGTTTTGGAAAACGTTCCACGATTGCTCGTCCAAGCTGCCGAAAAACGTCGCCGCCGTGTTCAACTTGCGCGAAGTGGACGGCGTGGAGAGCAAAGAAATTTGCACCATGTTGAACATTTCAGAGAACAACCTGTGGGTGATGCTGCATCGCGCCCGCATGGCGTTGCGCCGCTGCCTGGAAACGAACTGGTTCGCCAAGCAGGAGGGCGCGCAATGAAACTCTTTGCCTCCCTCAAGACGCACTTCGTGGTCTGGGTTTGGAATCACACACCGACGTGCGCGGAGATGTCCCGACTCACCTCGCGTTCCTTGGAACAACCGCTGACGGTCAAAACGCGATTGAAGATGCTGCTGCATTTTGTGATCTGCGCGTGGTGTCGGCGTTATTTTGAGCAGATCAATTTCCTACATCACGCCGCACCGCGTCTGGGTTTGGAGTTGGGCGAATTGCCTGGCCGGGGAATGTCTGCCGAAGCAAAGCAGCGCATCACGCAGCGGATCAGGGCTGGGCTGTAAACTTTTCGCTGTAAGGTTTGTTCCGGGCCGCCGACAAATTTACGAGTTGGTCTTTCGTGTGGATGTCGGCGAAGCAAATGTCGCAATGAATTGGTTGACGAAAATGATGAAAGCTCTCTTCCGAAAGGCGGGCGAGCTTTCGCCCAATTGCCGTGAGGCGACGCGGTTGCAATCCGAGGCGCTGGACCGTCCGCTTGGGCTGCGGCAACGCATCGGGCTGCGCATCCATCTGCTTCTCTGCAAATGGTGTCGTCGGTATGGAAGGCAGATTGGTTTTCTGCGTTCCGCCGCACATCAGCATGAGAAACATGAACAATGTCTTCCGTCGCAGTCGCTCCGGCCGGAAGTGCGCGAACGCATCAAGCAGCGGTTACGCGAAGGAGAAAAGTAACTTTTGCTGTAAGGCTGGGAGTTGTTCCGCGACCAACCTGCGAACAAGACCACAATCAAAGCATGAATTTCACTGTTAAACTTAAAATGGTCATCGCCCTGTTGGTGTTACCGTTGTCGGTGCAAGTCAGCCGTGCGAATCCTGATGATTTCACGGTGCGAGGTGTCACTGGCACAAATGTCTTCAAGCTGTCAGAAGCAAAGGGGAAATTTGTGGCGTTGCATTTTCTGCTCAAGACCGAATGTCCCTATTGCATCCGCCATACCCACGATTACGCCAGGCAGTCGGCGGATGATTCGCGGGTGGTTCATGTATTCCTCAAGCCGGACGCGGACGCAGAGATCAAGGCGTGGGCGTCCAAGCTCGGCGAGGATTCGTTGAAAGTGACGATTTATCGCGACCCGGACGCCGCGCTGGCCAAGGCTTACAACATTCCCGACGGCTACAAGTTTCACGGGCAAACGGTGCATTACCCGGTCCTGGTGCTGCTCGACGCAACTGGCAAGGAAGTTTTCCGCTACGTGGGCAAGAGCAATGCCGACCGACTGGCCTACGAGAAATTCTCCGCGAAACTACAGGAATTAACCCAATCGTCATCGCGCTGACAAAAGGATTTGGAAAGATGTCCGCCGTGAAAACAACGCTCGAAACCGTCCGCCTGCTGATCAGTTCACCGGCCCACTACGCCACGCGCCTCGCCCACAACAAGGATGAAGTCCGCGCCGCACAGTCGTTGCGGTTTCAGGTCTTTAATCTCGAACTCAACGAAGGGCTTGCACAATCCTACGCGACCGGTCTGGACGAAGACCCCTTCGATGCCGTTTGCGATCATCTCATCGTTGAACATCTGCCCTCCGCCAATATCGTCGGGACATATCGTCTGCAAACCGGCGAAAACGCGGCGGCGTATTTGGGCTATTACTGCGCGCAGGAGTTTGAGTTTCAAATCTTCGAGCCATTGCGGGCGGAGATGATTGAATTGGGACGGGCGTGCGTTCATCCCCAGCATCGCAACCTCGTCGTCCTTGGCCTGCTCTGGAAAGG
>CAZNOE010000586.1:0-4255 GCA_964574525.1 uncultured Bifidobacteriaceae bacterium | reverse complement strand
AGGAAATCTGGCGCATCAAAGACACGCTTTCGGCTTCCTACGGCCACGACGTGAAGCGCCTGTTTGCCGAGACACGCAAGCGTGAGAAACTGCCCGGTCACCCGCTGGTCGAGCCTCTCAAGCGCCGCAAAGCGTGACATGAAAGCGCAACGGAAACGCGACTGGCTTGACAAACGTTTTGAGTATGAAGCTGCTCACCTACAACTACGGCGCGCGCAATTTCCAGGTCGTCATCAACGGCTACACGGGCGCCATCGCGGGCAAATATCCGAAGAGCTGGATCAAGATTACGCTGGCGGTGCTGGCGGTTTTGGCGGCGGCCGCGGTGTTTTTGTTGTTGGCGAATCGGTGAAGACATCCGCAGTGGCGTCGCATACGAAGCTCTACTCGACTTCGAAACGACATCGCGCAGAAAATGGGCGAATTGAGAGGCGGCGTGGTTCTTGACATGCGACGATTGCAGCCTAGAAATACCGCTCTGGATCGCCGCGCCAATCCTGCGTTCCATAGAGCACACGCACAATCTCCACCATCTCACGGACGCGGTAGAACACGATCCACTTGTTGAACGAGGGCGAGAGCACCAGGAAGCGGATGCCTTCAAACTCGGGGCCTTTGATCCGGGCCAGCGGTCCCATCTCGGGGAATTGGGCGAGCCGTTCAAAACACTCGCGGGCCGTGGTTAGGAGCCTTTGCGCAGCAGCGGGGTTGTCGGCTTCGATCCATTCGCGTCCGCGAATCAAGTCCGCATCCGCCTCCGGTGTCGTGCCCCACTTCACGCGGGCTTGCGTCCGCAGATTCTTTCCCAGCGTTCCTCAGTCATCGGCGCGGCTGGGCCGGACTTCAGACCGGCGCGCAAGAGTTGTTTCAGATCGTCCGGACCTTCAAACGTGCTGCCGGGCGGCCCGCCGCCGCGCGTGAGCGTGTCCAGGAGTTCCAACGCCTGATGCACCACCTCCGTCTTGCTGGTCGCCCGGCCGGAGCGGATTTGCCGTTTGATGATGGCGTCGTAATAACCGGTTTCAGAGTAGCCCATGCGGGGACTTTCCATTAGTTGCCAGCCAAAGTCAATTCCGCGCAACCCAGAACGGAACAAACCAACGGCTGCTGACCTACAACTACGGCGCGCGCAGTTTCCAGGTCGTCATCAACGGCTACACGGGCGCCATCGCGGGCAAATATCCGAAGAGCTGGATCAAGATCACGCTGGCGGTGCTGGCGATTTTGGCGGCGGTCGGCTTCTTCCTGTTGGTGGCGAATCGGTGAAGGCAGTGTCCTAATTTGTCTGTCTGCTCCTCCGGTTTGGCTTATGAGAAACTGAAGCGTGCATTCACCGAAGATGCGGGGATTTTAATTGATGCTGCGCAAGGTACTACTATTCTTGCAACCGTATGAAGAGGTTGTTTGTGGCAGCGAGAGGTTTGGTATTTGCTTTGATATCCGTGGGCTATGCTCAACCCGGCTCGCTCGACATCACGTTTAATCCTGGCTCCGGAGCAATCCCTTGGGTCACTTGCATTGCGGTCCAAACCAACGGGCAAATCGTGATCAGTGGTGAATTTACGAGTTACAACGGCGCGAACCGCACGCGCGTTGCGCGTCTTTTCGCGGATGGCAGTTTGGATACTTCCTTTGACTCAGGCGTAGGGCCGAACCGCGAAGTGCGGGCCTTGTCCTTACAGTCGGATGGCAAAATGCTCATTGGCGGCGAGTTCACTTCGATAAATGGCGTTGGATGGAACCAACCCGCCCGGCTCCGCCCCGATGGCAGCGTGGACACGAGTTTCGACACGAGTTCCGCTCATGGTGCGGGTGCGGGCGCCGTGTACGCGCTGGCGTTGCAGGCTGATGGGAAGGTGCTGATTGGCGGCGGCTTCTCCAGTGTCGGCGGCACCAACTACAGCCGTATCGCACGGCTCAATACCAACGGCACCGTGGATGTTACTTTCAATCCGGGCACAGGCATTACCAACAGCGGTTATCCTTTTGTGCTGGCGCTTGGCGTGCAATCTGACGGAAGGGTCATTGTCGGGGGATCGTTTGCTGCCATTAACGGCGTGTTTCGCAATTACCTGGCTCGCTTGAATACGAACGGCAGCGTGGACACCACTTTTGATGCAGGGCTTGCAGGCCCGGCGGGATTTGTTGGCGTGTACAGCGTGGCTGTGCTGCCCCAAGACAAGATCGTAATTGGCGGCAACTTCAGCAGCGCCAACGGCTACTCACGCAATGGCATTGCCCGCCTCAATGCAGACGGCAGCGTGGACGACACTTTCAATCCGGGTTTAGGAGTCGGTGGTTTCTCCGGCAGAGTGCTTGCTCTCGCCGTCCAAGGCGATGGCAAGGTGATTATTGGTGGAGAGTTTGCCTATGTTAACGGCACAAACCGTTCCGATGTGGCTCGGTTCAACGCGGACGGTACTTTAGATCTCACGTTCAATCCCGGCACTGGTGCTGATTTTACCGTCTATGGCGTGGCAAGCCAACCGGATGGAAAAGCGCTGATTGGCGGCAATTTTTATCATTTCAACGGCACGAACATTCGCGGAATTGCCCGCTTGAATGGAGACACTTCCCCGACTACAGACTTGCAGTTCATGGCCGCGAACGTGTATTTCGGGACATACCTTTACGGCACGGTCAGCAACACTTACCGGGTTGAATGGACTTCAGAACTGAACACCCCTTCTCTTTGGACTCCGCTTTTCAACGTGACTCTCCAAACCAACCCTCAGTTCATCCTCGACCCGAATCCCGCAGAAGGACAACGGTTTTACCGAGCCGTGACACTGCCGTGAAAACTCGTCGGTCAGCATCTCGCTCACCATGAGCGAAATATTGGACGAGCAAATTGCGAGGAACCTGGTGTGAACTGGATTGTTCAAATACTGAAGAAGCTGCCCAAGCGTCGTGCCTGTAATGCCCACGCGCTGCAGTCGAAAAGCCAATGCACAAAAAGGGCACTCTGGGGAACGAAGTATTGTTGGCAGCACGAGTCAAAGCTCTATCTGGTTATTTTCCCGCTCATTGGCATTACGTCGCTTGTCTGGAAGAATCAAAAACTGGGCGTTCTCCAGAAAGCCACCGACGACATGAAGGTGCAGCTCGCTCAAGCGAACGAATCCTTGGCCAACTCGACAGCAGTCGTCAAAGGTTTGGCAATTGGCGGGGACTCGCGCGCAGAGATAATGTTCGGCCAAACGGATGACACGAACACGTTATCGGCGACGATGACGCAGAAAGGGGACTATCCACTTCGCGGGCTGAGCATCAAAATTACCGACGAAACTAAACGCATCAACGCTCGGTGGTCAGGAGGCACGAACGCGCCCCCGGAAGGGCCTGTTGTTTTTCAGCGCTTTTTTGGGGACGTTGCGGTGAAGAGTTATGGCGATTTATGCACTCTCCGCTTCGACCCCGCAGTCACGAACTACTACCGCTTTGACGTAAGCGCACTGAACGGATCCTTCTGGCAAATAATTTCCTTCAGCAAGACAAACACCAACTGGGTCATGAAACTGATCTACAAGTGGGGCCGATTTGGGGACAAAGTGGAAATGGACCCCCCTGAGATGCGCGGAAGGATGCTTGTTTACTAGTCATCAGAACAACGGGACTGGTTGTGCCGTACTCGGTTTGAAATCTGTCCGCACTCACCCAGCGTCTCTCGCCCAAGAGAGGGAGAATCGCTCGCTGCGCTTTTCAAATATCGCGCGGCTGCATTTGCCGGATGGTCATTCCCAGCGCTCACCGTCAGAGAAATTCTGGGCGACTGGATTGCAATGAAACTGACGTAGAATAAGATGCGGGCGTCCGGCTATGTCTTTGTGCCCGCCTTCCGTGAAAGACCCAGTTCAGCCAAAGGGTTTTGTGGAATGTTCTCGAAAGTGATCTGTCCGGCACTGTTGTCGATGTCAACTGAAGATGTAATTACTGCGACGGCACTAGCCGCGACACTTCTAGCTTCCTTTTGAAAACCCTCAAAGCAGGATTCGATATTGTCTAAGTCTTTCCCATATACCGCCAGAATCACGACTGGAAGTTCATTGTGAACAACTTTTTGGTGTGTCCTGACGAGGGCCAAGAGATCGAAACTGGGCTCAGAGCGTAGCGCCAAGCGGCTTTTGTTCCACCGCTTGTAGTTCTGGAGCAAGACGGCTTTTGAATAGCTGACTTCCAATACCCGGCCTTTGACATTCTCTAAGAGCTTGTTTGAAAACTCAAAAATGTCGAATGAATCTGAAGATTTAGCTGT
>CAZNOE010000585.1:0-4259 GCA_964574525.1 uncultured Bifidobacteriaceae bacterium | reverse complement strand
ACCTTCGGCATGATGTGGGCGCTCAACTTCACGCTGAACAGCGTGACGATGCTGGCGCTCGTGCTGATGGTGGGAATCGTGATTGATGACGCGATTGTGGTAGTGGAGAACATCTTCCGGTTCGTCGAAGAAAAGAAGATGCATTCGTTCGACGCCGCGCGAGAGGCGACTCGGGAAATCGGTACCGCCGTCCTGGCGACCACGTTGAGCCTGGTGGTAATCTTTGTGCCGGTTTCCTTCATGTCGAGTGTGGCGGGGCGGTTTCTTTACCAGTTCGGCATCACGGCCGGCGTGGCGGTTCTCGTCAGTCTGCTGGTCTCGTTCACGCTTACGCCGTTGATGAGCGCGCGGTTGTTCAACCTCCGTGCCATCAATCGGTCCGAGCATGGCGGACCCAAGTCGCGCACCGGGCTTTATGGCCGGGTGGAGTCGCATTATCTGGGCGTGCTCGGATTCTGCATGAGACATCGCCTCGCCGTGATGATTCTGGCGCTGATGGTGATGGCTTCCTCCATACCGCTGTATCAGGCGTTGCGGCAAGAGTTCACGCCGGGCAACACCGACGAAGGCGAGTTTGAACTCGGCTTGACGGCGAAGGAGGGGACCAGCCTGACGCAGATGAGCGAGGTGGCCTTGTTGGTCGAGCGCGAACTGCGAGCGATGCCGCAAATCCGCGTGGTGCAGGGCGGCGTCGGTTCCGGGCGCATGGGCGGGATGAACAATGCGCGTTTCTATGTCCGGCTTGCGCCGCATGACGAACGAGTGTTCCGCTGGTCGCGCCTGTTTTCGTTGAAGCCACTGGACGCGTTCAGGGGCAATTACACGCAGCGCGATGTGGTTCAGATCGTCCGCGCCAAGTTGCGTGATATTCCTGGCGTGCGCGTTTCCGTGCGGCCATCGTCCAGTTCCATCAGCATGGGCGGGCCGAACTATGAAATTGATTTTTCGATCCTCGGCCCGGAACTGGAGTCGCTCTCCAAATACGCTGAGGACCTGCGCGCCCGTTCGGCCGACCTGGGCCTGGCGGACGCGGACACCACACTCAAACTCGACAAGCCGGAATACCTCGTGCACGTCAACCGCGCGCGCGCGGCGGCGCTGGGCGTGTCGGTCGAGGACATCGCCGTGGCCCTGCGCATCATGGTGGGTGGCGATGAACGCGTCTCGCGTTTTCGCGATCCCGGCGTGGGGGACGATTACGACGTGCAATTGCGCCTGGCCGAGGGCAAGCGCAACGATCGCGAAACCATCGCGCGGCTCTACGTCCCGCGACAGGGCGGCGGACTGGTGCGCCTCGACAATGTGGTGGACATCGTGGAGGGACAAACCGCCTCGCGCATTGACCGGCTGGACCGGCAGCGGACGGTGAGTTTACGCGGCAGCATTGCGCCGGGTTACGCGCTGAAGGACCGGCTCGAAGCACTGAAGGGCGCCGTGAAAGAGATGAATCTGCCTGCCGCTTACACCACGAAAGTGACAGGCAGGGGCCGCGAACTGGAACGCACTTTCAAAGAGTTCCTCTGGGCCTTCCTGCTTTCGGTGATCTTCATGTATATGATTCTGGCTTCGCAGTACGAAAGCCTCATCCATCCATTCACCATTCTGCTGTCGCTGCCCTTGTCCCTGCCGTTCGCGCTGTTCTCGCTCTGGGTGACGAACAACACGTTGAACCTCTACTCCGCGCTGGGCTTGCTCGTCCTCTTCGGCGTCGTCAAGAAAAACGCCATTCTCCAGATTGACCACATGAACAAACTGCGTCAGGCCGGAGCCGAACGCTTGACCGCGGTTCTGCAAGGCAATCGCGACCGCCTGCGCCCGATCCTGATGACGACACTCACACTCGTGGCGGGAATGATTCCGCTGGCTTTGGGCAGTGGTCCTGGCGCCGAGGAACGCCGGGCCGTCGCCGTGGTGGTCATCGGCGGCCAGTCCTTGTGCCTGTTGTTAACGCTGGTCGTAACGCCGGTCACGTATTCCTTGCTGGACGATCTCGCGCAGAAGTTGCGCTGGAAGCATTGGCGGATCAAACCGGAACAAATTGTCGAGCCCGCATCGGCGCCGGGGAAATGAGCGGCGTTCCGCACCGGGCACCGGGCAAATCGTTTTTCGCCATTGCACCGCGCGTCCTGCTCGAGTACTGTCGGGTTGTCCAAAAACAAAACCCCTATTTCCTATGAAACCAATCCGCTCCCTCCTGACCGGCTTGCTGGGTGTCCTGGCCCTCGCATCGCCCGCCGTCGCCGCTCAACTCGGTGATCCCGCTGCTCCGCTGCAAATTGCCGAGTGGGTCAAAGGCAAATCCGTGGACCTCGCCGCCAGCAAGGGCAAGAACGTTGTGGTCGTCGAATTCTGGGCCACGTGGTGCGCGCCCTGCCGCGCCAGCATTCCGCACCTCACCGAATTGCAGAAGAAATTCAAAGACAAGGACGTCGTGTTCATCGGCGTCAGCGACGAAGAAGTCGGGACGGTGAAAAAGTTCGTCGAGAAGATGGGCGACAAGATGGATTACACGGTGGTGGTGGACAACGACCGAAAGACCAGCAAGGGTTACATGACCGCGTATGGCCAGGGCGGCATCCCGCACGCCTTCATCGTGGACAAACAGGGACTCATTGTGTGGCACGGCCATCCGATGGGCGACTTGGAGAAGTCGCTCGAACAAGTCGTCGCCGGCACGTTCGACATCAAGAAGGCGAAGCAGCGCGAAGCCGCTGAGAATAAGATGAACGAGTTCTACACCCTCGCCCGGAAGGACACCGAAGACGCGAAGCTCGATGAACTTGCCCGGGAAATCCAGGCCCTCGAGAAGGAACTGGGCGACAGCCAATCCGGCCGCAAGTTCGATCCAGCCGAGGCCCGCAAGAGCGTCAAGTTCCAGAAGGCCGTCGGCGATTATCAGCGCGCGCTCCTCGCCGGCAAGGATGAGGCGGAGATCGAAAAACTCGGCAAACAACTCGAAGAAGTCGCGCCTCCGACCTTCAAGCTCGCCGATTACAAGGAGAGCATTCTCCTCCGCAAGACCTTTGGCGACTACTACGCCGCCGCCTGCGGGAAAACCGGCGCCGGCAAGCTCAGTGATCTCGGGCAGAAGCTCCTCGACGCGAAGACGAAGAACGCCATCACGCTGAACGAATGGGCGTGGACGATCCTGACCGACGAAAAAATCAAGACCCGCGATCTCAAGGTCGCCACCAAGCTGGCCAAGGCGGCACTCGATGCTTCCGAAGGGAAAGACTCGAACATTCTCGACACGTATGCCCGGGCGCTGTTCGATTCCGGCAGAGTGAGCGAAGCGATCACCACCCAGAAAAAAGCGATCGAGCTCGCGGAAAATGACGAAGCCCGCCAATCGCTCGAAGAGACGCTGAAGGGTTACCAAGCCAAACTCGCCGCCAAGTAACCATCGTTCCCCTCCTCGGAGGGGTCAGGGGTGGGTTCGGTTTTCGCAGCAGCGCCGCTCACGCGAAGACGCGCTGCAAATACTCGATGCTCTTCCCGGCAATCGTTTCCGCGCCTTCCTCGAACTTAAACACTTCGACGGAAACGAAGCCATCGTAGCCGGTTTCCTTGAGCGCCGCGGCAATCGGTTTGAAATCCACGTCGCCGAAACCCGGGCCTTTCAGGTTCTTGTCGTTCGCGTGGAAGTGCGCGAAATGCGGCCATGACTCGCGGATGATTTGCGGAATCGGCTTGGACTCCGAACACATCGCCTTCACATCAATGATGATCTTGAATCGCGGCGAATTGAATTGCTGCGTGAATTGAATCGCCTCCGCCGCCGTGTTGATGAAATTCGTTTCCGCCGGCGCGAGTGGTTCAAAACAAATCGTCACCGCGCGGTCTTCCGCGCGCCGGACCGCGTCGCGGAAAGTCGCTGCCGTCCAGTCCCAGGCCTGCTCGCGCGTGACGCCGGGCAGGATGTTGCGCTGCTTGGGCGAGCCGACGACCATGATCGTGCCGCCGAAGTCCGCGCAGCAATCCACGAGGTCAACGAAGTATTTCGCCGTGCGCTCACGGATGCCCGCGTCGGTGTGATTGAGGTAAAGCCCTTCCGGCTTCACCAACAACCAGTGCAGGCCGACGATGGCGATCTGCTGCCGCATGGCAACTTCGCGGATCCGCTGACGCTCAGTGGCGGAAATGTCATTGACCGAATTGGCAAGCGTGAACGGCGCGATCTCCACGCCGGCGTAACCAAGCCGCGCCGCATGGGCCAGCGTGTCCTCCAATTTCCAGCCTTGATAAATCTCGTTGCAGAT
>CAZNOE010000584.1:0-4262 GCA_964574525.1 uncultured Bifidobacteriaceae bacterium | reverse complement strand
GCTCGGCACCTGGCGAAAAGGCTTGGCGGAACTGCTGCGCGATCCGATTTGGCTGCCCCTTTGAAGCGGTTTGTTGGCTGATGGGTTTACGCGTGCCAGCCTGGTGGCAAGATGGCGCTTCGGCGAAGGACACCAAGCCGTTGAACACCTCCGGATGACCGCCAAGGGCACGCTCTTCGCTTGTGCCACGGCTCGGACCGTCTATTTTCGAGGGCGACAACAATGAATTGAATTCTCTTATGCCGGCATCGAATCGTTGCAAAATCATTGCGGAATTTACCTCCAACCATTTGGGCGACGACCGCATCATTGACGCGATGCTGGAGGAAGCCCGGCGCGTGGGTGTGGATGTGGTGAAGTTTCAGTCCTGGCAGGCATCGCGGTTGCGGCCTGATTTCCCCGACTACCAGGCGACCTACGCGCGCCATCGCACGGCCGAGTTATCCGACGAGCAACATCAACGGATTCTGGGGCGCTGCCGGGAACTGGGCTTGGAATTCTTGACCACCTGTTTCGATCTCGAACGGGTGGAGTTTCTGGCATTCTTGGGCTTGCGTACCATCAAGGTATCCAGTCCGGATGCGACGAGTTGGGTGCTGTTGGAAAGGTTGTCCGCGCGTTTTGAGACGCTCATCATTTCCACCGGCTTGATTCACCATGCCCAACTGGAGGAGCTCCTGCGCCGCCTGGACCCAAAACGCACCGTGCTGCTCCATTGCATTTCCCTTTATCCGACGCCGCCCGCGCAGGTGAATCTTCGGCGCATGGAGTTTATCCGCGAGCGAGGTTTCCGGGTGGGCTTCAGCGATCACACGAGCGGGCCGGAAGGGGCGATGCTGGCCATTGCGCGCGGCGCGGAATTCGTGGAAAAACATTTCACTCTGAGCCGCGCCCTGCCCGGCAAAGACCAGGCCATGTCTGCCACGCCCGATGTATTCGAAGCGATCAGCCGCTGGCGCGACCTCGTGCCCGTCATGATGGGCGAGGCGGTTCGTGATCTCACGGAGACGGAGTTGCGGATTCGTGATCTCTACGTGGGCAAATGGGGCGACAACCAGAGCGCCAGGTAGGGTTTCGTACGGTCATGCGCGCGAATTCTGGGTGGCAAGATTCCTCACCTCAGGGTCATCCTGCGCGGAGAAAAAGTTCAGCCAATCAACTGGTTCGCGCGGGTTGGGCCAAAGGCTGAATCACCCTGGCGCGAAATCGCCCACCCAACCATTGGTTGAGACGGTTCGCGTACCCGATGCGACGTTTGAGAACGCTCCGGTAGAAGCGTGAGATTGGATCCCGCCCCTGTGGCGGGCACGGGCGGCGATTCAGGTCGGGCTTCAGCCCGTTTTGCGCCAGGTAATCCAGTGACATCGGCTTCCAGAAATTGCCTTTGATGGATTCGACGTAGTTGATCATGGGCGGCGTCCCCGGCTTCAAGAAGAAATGACCCCCACTATTCTGGCGGGCCAGCTGTTTCAACCGGTCCTCGGTACGCCAAATATTCAACCCGGGCTTATCCGTGAGTTTCTGCATGTGCGCTTTTTGAAAAAATGCTGCGGTCAACCCGACATAAAACTGCCCCGCTTTGATCTGACAGAACCAGCTTTCGGGAACAGCTTCGCCGGGTCGTTTTAAGTCGTCGGTGCTCAGGTAAACCCCGTTGAAGCGGTGGAATTGCCGCCAGGCCTCCTCCACCCGCCCCTCATCCACAGTCGCATTAAGAAGAAAATCGTCGAGGATCATGAACAGAAAATCCTCGGGAACGTGCGCGAGACCGAGATGCACATTGGACGACCATTGGTAATCCGGCCCAACCCGTATGGTCCGGACCCGCTCATCGGCGAAGCTCGTTGTGTTGGAGATGAGGTAAACGGGCTTGGGCACATCCGGCCAATATTTGAAAAAAAAATGGAAAAAAAACGGCCAGGTGTCGTTGTAGTTGTCGCAGGACGGGACGACCACGGACCAGGCCGGCAGACGGGATGGCGATTGGGGAGGGGCCATGCTGTTTCAGCTATTCGACCAGAGTTTCAATTCACAGTGGTTTCCAAACAACGAGCGAATGGCCTTCGATAAAAAGACTGCCGATCCAGGTGCGTTGCTGGCGCAGGATCGTTAGACGCCCCTGTTGTTCCAGCTCGCGCAGTCGCGGTAAAAATCCGCGCAGGTAGTTCCGTTTGTGGGCGCAGAGAATAGAGATCTGGTCCAGCAGGCGTGCTTCGTCGAGCAGTTCATCAATCGGTTCCAAGTGAACGCAGATTCGCGGTTTCTTGGCCAGGAGGTATTGGATCAAAGCCTCGTGTTTGTCGCCGATCTGTTCCAAGGCAGCGACGCTATAAATCCCGGCGCTCGCACCAAGATCCAAACTCGCGTCCGGCTCGAAGAAATCAAAGCGCCGGCCTTGCAGGTTAACGGCGGCGCCGGTTTCGACCAGCTTTTTGAGAATGTCCTGAGAAGCTTGCGTCCAATCCAGCCCGACCAACTGTTTGTCAGGAAACAACGCGCTGGAGCGGAGCAGATGATAGCCAGGACCGCAGCCAAACTCGCAGATCGTCTTGACATCAGCCAGCCAGGTCTCTACGGCCCATTCGACCAGGATGGTCAGCATGTGGTACTCGAACTCCGGCGTGAGTGGAATCGCCAGATCACCAAGCCAGCGAACCAACTGATACTTGCCGAAGTAGCGAGGAACGACGGCGTCAGGGTTCTCGTCCTTCTCTAGCGCCGAGAGGTTTTCCCGCCAGCCGTGCTCCCACTGCTGCAAACGATGTTGACCAGCCGCTACTGGCGGATATTGGATGGCGTTCACGATCCTTAACAGCGCTGCATCGCGTTCCGTCTGGGAGAGCCGCCGATATTTGAGGTTCAGTTTCTGGAAGCGCGCTGCCAATCGCGGGGTGAGCGGACCGCCCCAGAGCCGCTCCAGTTCTGCGACGGTGATGGATTGCGAGGCAGGCGCAACGTCGGCACTCATTGGCGGATGGCAGGATAGTTGGCTTCGAACCAGGCCACCGATTGCGCGATGCCCGTGGCCAGCGGCGTGAATTTGAATTCGGGAAAATATTGCCGCAGTTTCGAGTTGTCCGAGGGCTTGCGAAACTGACCGTCGGGTTTGGACGTGTCCCAGACCACCTTGCGCGGGAATTTCATCGCGTCCACGACCAAGCCAACCAGATCGCGGATGCTCACCTCTTCGGCGGGCGACAGGATGATTGGCGAGTCGTCGTCGTAACGATCCAAGGCCAGCAGCGACAGGCGGGCGATGTCCTCGGAAAAGACGAATTCACGCAGTGGTTTGCCGCTGCCCCACACCACCAAGTCCTCTTGCTTCTTTTTGGCGAGGTAGCAACGGTGGATCAGCGAGGGGATGACATGGCCTCCGTTCAAACTCCAATCATCATTGGGACCGTAGATGTTGGTGGGGATGGCGACGATGAAATCGCATTTCCATTCCTTGCGATACGCCGCGCTTTGGACTTCGAGCATCCGTTTGGCATAGGCGTAACCAAAATTCGAGGGATGGGGTGGACCGTTGTGTACGGCATCTTCTCGCAAAGGATACGTGGTCTTGTCCGGAAAGACGCAAGTGGACATGAACGAAATCAACTTCCTGACCCCCGCCTGACGTGCGGCCTCCAGCGTATTCAGATTGACGAGAATATTGTTCCGAAAGTATTCGCCTGAGTGAATCATCTGGCTGCCGAGACCGCCCACGACCGCCGCTAGATGAACCACGCGCTCAGGCTGCAACCGGACGAAGGTTTCCCGAACATGATCGAAATCAGTCAAATCCAACTCTTCACGCGTGGTGTAAAGGGTATCCGGCGGCGCAAGTTTGCGGATGGCGGAGCCCACCATGCCAGCGGCGCCCGTCACGAGGGTATTAGCCATGAAAAAATAATGAGTTAACGACCTCGGGAGTAAAGCCCTTTTTGCCACTCGACCGTGCGGCGCACGCCCTCCTCAAGATTCACGAAGGTCGGCGCGCCAAACTCCGCTTCGTGCCGGCTCATGTCCAATCGCACGTCATCGGGTGCGCCCGCCAGGGGTTTTACCTCGTCCGGAAAAAGCACCGGTACACTTGTGATCCGGCCAATCAGCTTCGCCAGGTCGGCGATCGTGGTGGTCGAGTTGCCGCCCACATTGTAAACCACCTCCTGGCCCGCGAGCAGAATGAGCCACATCATGCGGACGGCGTCCGCCACGTAACAATAAGTGCGCCTGGCCTCCCCGCGATCCATCAATCGAATCGCCTTCTCAGTCAGCGC
>CAZNOE010000583.1:3945-4263 GCA_964574525.1 uncultured Bifidobacteriaceae bacterium | reverse complement strand
TCCTCACCGCCTACGGCTTCAGCGCCAAAAAGGATTTGCTCGCCCAACTCCTCGCCCTGAACCAGGAAGTCGCCGCAAAGATTGAAAACGGCTCACCCGTCACCGCCCCCGGCGTGCCCAGGAATTATCCCAACGCGACAAAATTGATCACCGCAGATTGTATTCAACCGTGTGGGAGTGACCGAGATTCCGCCTACGCCTCGCCGCCAGCCGCGCCAACGCATCCGAGTTTGACCCCAGAACAAGCCTACGGCGATGCGGCGCATTATTATTCAGCCAAAGAAGAAGGCCCGCCTTACCGCACAAAAAAATGAGAAT
>CAZNOE010000583.1:0-3935 GCA_964574525.1 uncultured Bifidobacteriaceae bacterium | reverse complement strand
CCGCCCCCGGCGTGCCCAAGAATTATCCCGACGCGAAGAAATTGGTGACGGAGGATTGCATTCGACCATAAGCATTGAAAGCCGATGGTCGGCAAATACTGCCATTCGCAGCAAGCCCATGTGATTACGTTTGAGCAATTTGGTGACGTGCGAATTTTCCGACCGTCTCACGCAACGGAGAGTTTCATCAGATGGCGCGGCAGGGTTCATCTTTTTTCTCGTTTTTCTCCCGGCGAATATCGCGGCGCAGAAGCAGCAAATTCGGTAATCCAACACCAGTTCGAATTCTACAAGAATTTGTTGCAGCCGATGATTCCGCAGCTTGCTTCTCGCGATGCTGCCGAATTTCTTCTTTTCCAGTATGACGAAGCATGGCGACTGCTTCACGGCAATGGAATTCTCGATCTCCGCGAACGGCAGAGATGGGAAACAGTAGAGCCCATGTTCAAGCGGGCAATCAAATATCTGGTGGAGTTGATTTGTCTAAACGAATTCAATCCTCCAGCAAACCCAAGCCCAGACGAAGCGCTGTTCGCCATGGAATCCGCGCTGGTTTGTGCTGAGTCGATGGTGCATCTCGCTCAGGAAAGTGATTTGTCTCATCTGGTTTTCAGAAAGGATTGCGTGGTTCGTGTTTTTGAGTCCGGGCCGCTGGATTTCGAAATCGCCGTGGAAGGCGCATACACCGGTTTTGATCGCGCGCTTTCAGAGCGAATCAGGCGTGACAGGAATTCGCGAGACAGATTTGTTGGATTTCCTCAATTCGACCATCACACGGCAACTCATCAGAAATACTTGGATGCCACGTTCACCCGTTCTTTTGGCATGAGCTACGGCGAGTTTATTGCCGCAATTCGAGCCATAATTGAGGACTGTCAACCTTCACTTCATCCAAGATCGTTTCCTACATTGTTTGTCCAGCGTGGACAGGTGTTGGATGAGCTAACAAAATTCAATCCGTCTCGGGCTCGGGCAGCCATCGAGCGCGCGATTGATGGATTCAGCATATCGCCTGCAAACCTTAAGGCAGACGAGCGTGTTGTTTGGAATCCAAAGCAAGAGAGCCGGGCTTATCGTCGCGGTTTCTTTGTTTTTCCACATGAAACCGGCCTGCACTTGGCATTTTCCCGTGAGATGGCAAGGGAAAGTCTCATGCAGCTTGTATTTTGGGTCTGTTTCAAGCGCCTACCCGCAGAATGGAGAACGCCAGAAACTCTTAAAGCTTTGGACGCTCTTTCACACGCAGCCAGTGAATGGTTCGAAGGAGTTGTCTGCCGGAATCTCGAATCTCTCGGAATCGTTGGACAGCGCATGCACCGCACGATTGGGAGTGGACACCGCCAAATCCAAATTCCGGATGCTGTGGGCGAAATTGATTTTCTCGGTTATCACCCACAACAAAAATTGCTCGTCCTTGCTGAAGCGAAGATGACGCTGCCGGGACTGGAGGCACGCTATTGGCGAGACGATCTTCATGAATTCGTTTTCCGGTCTGGTTCTTATGCAGAACATTTTAGGCGGAAAATGTCCTGGGTCACAGAAAACCGCGAAGCCATCCTGGCAGCACTGGGCTTCACTTCGGTCTCAGGCGTTGGAGCAGCGATGTTAACACTCTATCCCTGCATCGCTAAAACGTTCATTAAGGATTTCCCGTGCGTTTCGATCACGGAATTCATGTTGGATTACGAACGCGTCAAGCAATGGCCCTACATGCTGGACAAATGACACTTTGGCAAAAGCATCTCCGGCAAGGTAAAAGTTGAACCCACAGTTCAAAGCTCGAGACCAAATGAGGATTACTTGGATTTCAAGCGGGCATCTCGTCGTAATCGGAAACAGCGGCTGAAATCCCCGTGCAGATGACGATCCTCATGGAGAAGGAGAATTGTTCGCCGTCTCCATGAAAATTCGCGCGCCCGGATTTGCCGGACGGTCATTCCGCGTCGGAAAGCGGTGCTAAAGACACGCGCACTCCAGACGCTTCGCGACTGCCGGGCGTCTCCAAACTTCGCGAAGCGTCTGGAGTGCGGCGCGTTCACCGCCGCCTTTGGCCCGGTTAGCCAGTCATTCTTTGATTGTTGTCAGACGATCAATCTGAGGTGATATCTTTTGTTTCACACCGTTCGGCCAGATGATTTCCACACTATCCACTTTGTCAGCTTTGCCGAGTCCGAACGTGACGGGCAGTTCGGATTGTGAGAGATAGCTCCGGCTGGGCATGACCTGGCGGGATAGAGTATGGCCGGCCACGCGCGTTTTGACCGACGCACCGATGGCGTCGCGGTTGCTTTTTGTGCCGACCAGTTTCAAGCGGAGCCAATGACGACCGAGGCGTTGGTCGTTGCGAAGAAGCAGCGGCGGGCCGCCGACCTGTGCGAGCACGACGTCCAAGTCGCCATCCCCATCAATGTCAGCGAACGCGGAACCACGACCCACGATCGGTTTAAGAAGATCGGGGCTGCATTTGGCTGCGGGTACGGCTTCGAAACCCATGCCCCTTTTGTCGCCGCGATTCCAGAATAGCTGGGCGGGTTGACGGTACTGCTGGAGCGAATCTACGCGGTTTATTTCCGGCTCCAAATGGCCATTGGCTGTAAGGACATCCAGCCGGCCATCGAGGTCGTAATCGAAAAAGAACAGACCGAACTTCAACAATTTCTGGCTGGCAGGACCGACGCCCTCCTTGATGGCTTCATCCGCGAAAACGAGCGAGTCGCGCTGCGCGACGTAAAGTGCATTCATTTCGTTGGCGAAGTTGCCGATGGCAATTCCCAACGTGTCATCATTTCGGAAGCGGGCGGAATCAATACCCATCGCGCCGCGGGTCAATCCGTACGCGTCGTAGGCAACGCCCGAGCGGGCACCGATTTCTTTGAAGGTGCCATTGTGCTCGTTATGAAATAGAAAGTTCTGCACCGTGTCGTTGGCGACTACGAGATCAATCCAGCCGTCATTGTCCACATCAACGGGCGCCACCGCCAGCGACTTGGCCATGGGCAGGCCGGTAGCCGGGTCCTTAATCTGAATGCCTGCTTGCGCGGAGACATCGCGGAAGTGCCCGTTGCCCTCGTTATGATAGAGGTACGGAAAGGTGCCTTGGAATTTGCGAGGCGGTCCATAGGCGCGGCCAATTTGCGGCAATTCGAAGTTGGCGCCGCGATCCAACTCCGGAGACCAACGGACGTAATTGCAAACGAAGAGATCGAGTTTTCCATCATTGTCATAATCAATCCACGCGGCACTCGTGCTCCAACCTTCTAATGCGCCCGCGACCCCGGCGGCCTGTGTCACCTCGCGGAACTTTCCCTGCCCTTCATTGTGAAAGAGGTGGTTTCCGCCAACGCAAGTGATGAAAACGTCCGGCAGGCCGTCATTGTCGTAATCGCCAACGGCGATACCCATGCCGTAGAAGCTCACATCCAGACCGGACCCGGCGGTGACATCAGTGAAGCGACCTTTGCCGTCGTTGCGATACAACGCCATCGAGGTCGGTTGTTTGCCCGCCGGGACGTGTTCTGGCCAATAGGTCGAATTGATAAGGAGCAAGTCTTGATGGCCGTCGTTGTCGAAATCTAAAAAGGCCACACCACCGCCCATGGTTTCGGGCAGCAATTTGTCTCCAAATGCTCCGTTGTTGTGGACAAAGCTGATGCCCGATTGCGTTGTGATGTCGGTGAATTTCGCGGGCGAAACGTCGTTGCCACGATCGGACGCTCCTGACGCAAGTTGGGCTGCAATCAAAGAAAGATAGACGCGCGACCATATTTGGAATGCGCGTGTAAGCAAAACGCGACACCGCTTTGGCAGACATGTACTCTGTTCCGACTCCCGCCTCCTTCCGTCGTGGGCAACGGAATTCGACGGCCCGCCACGAAGCTTACCGGGTGTGGGACCGCTCAGTAACCCACTTTTGAAAAAGAAGCTGGACCGGGATT